>DASUHB010000048.1 GCA_036273715.1 Gemmatimonadaceae bacterium | reverse complement strand
ATGCGCCGACCCCATCTCTTACATCCTCGTCGTTATCCTTTTGAGCCTTTGTCGTAGATGCCTCCATGTGGCGTTTGGGCGGCGCCTCGCCACGCGGTCACTGCCTGCGCGCCTCAGGGCTCAGTACGCCTTCCCACACCTTGAGATCACCCGCACGAAATCCCGAAGACCCTCTCTTTTTTCATCTTTGTCCCCGCTCTGTCCGTCTGTATGTCCGCGCTCTGTCCGCCTGTATGTCCGCCCTTTGTCCGCCTGTCACCAGATGTTCGGCACCACATTCCTCGGCCTGACCATCGGATCGCCCGGCTTGCAGCCGAACGCCTTCGCGAACGCCTCCATGTCCGACAGCGGGCCATCCACACGCCAGTTCTCCGGCGAGTGCGGGTCCACCTTCACGCGCGTGATCAGGCTCTGCGGCCGCGAATGCACGCGGAAGCTCTGCGCGTAGCCGATGAAGAACCGCTGCTCGGGCGTGAAGCCGTCGATGAGGCCCGGCCGGCCATCGCGCTGGAGCGCCTTCTCGAGCGCATCGTAGGCCGTGAGCGCGCCGCCGTAGTCGGCGATGTTCTCGCCTAACGTAAGGTGGCCGTTCACGTGGAACGTGTCGACCTGGATGTAGCCGTCGTACTGCTTGGCATCGAGCTCGGCCTGCGCGTTGAACCGCTTGGAGTCCGCCGGCGTCCACCAGTCCGTCAGGTTGCCCTGCGCATCGAAGTGCCGGCCCTCGTCGTCGAAGCCGTGCGTCATCTCGTGGCCCGCCCAGCTCGCGCCTAACGAACCGTAGTTGGCGCCGTCGTCCGCCTTCGGGTCGAAGGTCTGCGGCACCAGCGCGCCCGCCGGGAACACCATCTCGTTCTTGCTCGGATTGTAGTACGCGTTCACCGTCGGCACCGTGATGCCCCACTCCGTTTTGTCCACCGGCTGGCCCGGCCGCTGCGCCACGCGCTCCCATTCGAAGCGCGACGCGTTCTGGTTATCGAGCACGAACGCTCCCGTCGATACCCGGAGCTTCGAGTAGTCGCGCCACGTGTCGGGATAGCCGACCTTCTCGCCCATCTTCGCCAGCTTGTCCAGCGCGTGTGCCCGCGTGGAATCGGACATCCAGGTGAGCCGCAGCAGCCGATCGTGGAACGCGGCGCGGATGTTGTCGATCACCGCCTTCGCCTTGGCTTTCGCGTCGGGCGGGAACGTCCGGGCCACGTAGGCCTGGCCTAACGCTTCGCCCAACTGCGCATCGGTCACGCGCAGACAGCGCTTCCAGCGCGGCAACAGCTCCTTGGCGCCGCTGAACCGCGAGGCGAACGCAAAATTCTCGTTCACGAACGCCGACGAGAGCCACGGCGCGGCGCTCGACAGGACGTGGTAGCGCAGATACGCGCGCCAATCTTCGATCGGGCGCTTCGCCACGAGCGCGTTGAGCTCCTTGTAGTACGCCGGCTCACCCACGTTCACGAGCGACACGGGCGACGACAGACCCACGTCGTGCAGATACGCCGTCCAATCGACGTCCGGCGCCAGCTCGTGCAGTTTCGCAAACGCCATCTGATGGTCGGTGGCCTTGGGATCGCGGCGCGCGACGCGCGGCAGCTGCGCCCTGGCCATCTCCGTCTCGAGCGCCATCACGCGCTCGGCGTCCTTCGACGCCGCCGCGCTATCCTCGCCGCCCAACACCAGCAGCTTCGCGATGTGCGCGCGATACGCCTGGCGCATCGAGTCGGCCGACGGCGCGGCGCTCAGGTAGTAGTCGCGGTCGGGCATGCCTAACCCGCCGCGGTCGAAGTCGGCGATGTAGTGCTCCGCATCGTGCGCGTTCACCGACGGTCCGTAGCGGAACAGGACGTTCGTGCCGGCCATCTGGAGCGCGGCCACTTCGGGGATCAGTCCCGCCGTCGACGTGATCGAATCGATCGCCGCCAACTGCGGTCTGATCGGCGACACGCCGGCCGCCTCGGCCGCCGACGAATCCATGCAGCTGCCGTAGAACGTGCCTAACTTGTATTGCGTGCTCGTGTCCGGCAGTGATTTGGCTTTCGCCATCGCGTCGTCGAGCACGGATCGCACGACCAGCTCGTTGCGGTCGGCCATGTCCTTGAACACGCCCGACTCCGAGTACGCCGGCGGAATCGTATCGCGCTTGAGCCAGCCGCCGTTGGCGTAGAGGTTGAAATCCATGCACGCCTTGACCGTCGTGTCCATGTACGATGGATCGACCACTTTGAGCGGCGGGAGCTCGGCCGTCTGCGTCGTGGAGGCGGGCGTGGCCGGCGCCGGCTTCTGCGAGCACGCCGCGACGCCGGCAGCGAACGCGGCCACGGTGACTTTGCCTAACGCCGCGCGTGCGCGCAGCGTTAGGCGTGGTGCATGCGATGAATGAACCGACATCATGGTTTGGCGGTGGCAACCTGTTGTGCGGGGAGGTCCTTGCTCATCCGCTCGACCACATCGCGCGGCTCGGTGACCGGCGGATTGTTGAGGTATTTGCCGAAGAACACCAGATACCGCTGATAGCGGTCCTCGATGTGCCGCGGTTCGACGAAGCCGTGGTTCTCGCGCGGATACGTGACGAATTCCACCGGCACGTGCCGCTCCGTCAACGCCCGATAGAACTCTTCGGCCTGCGGAATCGGCACGCGCGTGTCCGCCTGGCCGTGCAGGATCATCGTCGGCGTCTTCACGTTGTTCACGTACTTCATCGGCGAGTGGTCCCAGTATTCCTGGAAGTTGTCCCACGGCGCCTTCATGTTGAAGAAGAGCCGCAGATACCGATGGATGTCGGTCTGCGAATACATCGAGTAGAGATCGGGCAGCCCGGCGCCCGGCGAGATCGCCTTGAAGCGGTCGGTCTGCGTGTCGATCCAGAACGTCATGAAGCCGCCGTAGGACCAGCCGAACGCGCCTAACCGAGTCGGATCGGCCCAGCCGCGCGCGATCACCGCATCCACGCCGCTCATGTCGTCCTTGTAGTCGCCGCCGCCCCAGTCGTTCTGGTTGGCCGACGCGAACGCCTCGCCGCGCCCCGAAGAGCCCCGGAAGTTGGGCTCGAGCACCAGATAGCCGTTGGCCGCCATGATCTGCTCGCCGGGATTGAAGCCGAGGAGCGAGGCGCCGGTTGGGCCGCCATGGGGATTGAGCAGCGTCGGGTACTTGTGCGATGCAACGAAGTCCACCGGCTTGGTGACGATGCCGTCGATCTCCATGCCATCCTTGCTGCTCTTCCAGGTGATTACCTCGGATGTGCCTAACGCGTAATCGGCCAGCCACGCGTTCTGGTTGGTGATCGGCTCGATCGTGGCGAACGACAGGTCGGAGCGGTACACGTCCGCCGGGTGCGTCGGATCCGCGCGCGTCCCCACCACCGTGTGTCCATCGGTGCTCACGCCGCCGATGTCGATGACGCCCGGCATCGTCGTCACCTGCTTCACCGTGCCGTCTGCGACGTTCGCCGCGAAGATCTCGTTCGACTCGCGCGTCTCCGACGAGAAATAGACGGACTTCCCATCGGGCGACCAGAAGGGTTCGCTGGCGTTGAGCGCGAACTTGGTCGTCAGACTTCTTCCCTGCCCGCCCGACGCCGGCACGACGTACAGATTTTGCTGGCCCAGCGATGCCTCGCGCGTATCGAGATACGCAATCGAGGACCCGTCGGGCGAGTAGCGCGGCATGCTCGTGTAGTCAGGCGTGTCGGCCACCTTGCGCACGCTGCCGCTCGCGACGTCCATCACCCACGCCGTTTGCAGACCGTTGTCGTCGAGGAGCGGCGTCGGCGTCGTCGTGAACGCGATGTGCGTCCCGTCGGGCGAGTAGTGCGCATCGGTGACGTTGTTGTCGCCGTGCGTGATCTGCCGCTCGGCGCCCGTCGCGACATCCCACGTCCAGAGCTGCGCCAACTTGAGGTCGTGATCGACGACGACCGCGTCGTCGTGCAGCTTCTGGCGCTTCTCCTGGTCGGCATCGGGCGCCGGCGACGCGATGAAGAGCAGCGTCTTCCCGTTAGGCGAGAACTCGAAGCCGCGCACGCCATCCTTGTGCTTCGTCACCTGCCACGGCTCGCCGCCGTCGGCGTACTCGAACCAGACCTGCGGATGCGAGTCTTTCTCTTCGCCGGCCACCATCGTGAAGGCGATGATCTTTCCATCGGGCGACCACCGCGTCCCGGCCACGCTCTTCTCGCCACGCGTGTACTCGCGCGCCCCCGACGCCGGACCGGTCGCCGGCACCACCCACAGATGCGTCACCGTCTTCCCCGGCTTGTCCTTGTCCATGTCGAGCGACGAGACGAGGTACGCCACGCGCGACCCGTCGGGCGACAACCGCGGCGCCGAGACGCGCGCCACGCGCAGCGCCTCGGCGCTGCCGAAGAGGCGCTTGCCATCCTTGCTGCGAGCGGCCGAGCTGTCTGCGGGTGCGCTCTGCGCCGGCATGGCGAGCGCGACGGTGCCCGCGGCCAGGCACACGGCGAGGGCCGACAGCACCCAGTGACGGCGAGGTGCGAACGACATCGGGACACTCCTTCTATAGTGCGACGTGAGGGGGGAGACGACCACGCAGTATGCCCGACGGTACATGAGCCCGCAAGGTCCGAATCGACCGGTTCGCCCTCGTCCCCGACGCATGCTGTGCCGGAGCGGGGCGCCTAACGCTGAAGACGGACAAAGGCGGACAAGACGGACAGGGCCGGGCCTGTCCGTCCTGTCCGCCTTTATTTGTCTATCGGCAAGCCGCTCGGCACCGCCTTTGGCGTTAGGCGGGAGAGATTGCGTGCCGCCGGGTCGGTGAGCGCCGACATGTAGTTCATCAACTTGTCCTCGACCTCCGGCGTCAGCACGACTCCCAGGATGACCGTGTCGCGCTCGGCGATCACGGACGCCTTGTTGTCCAACACGGTCCGTTGAAGCGGCGCGATCAACTGCGCCGGATTGTAGTCCATCAGCTTCTCGTCCGAGTTGCTGTAGTGGTCGATGAAATCGCGCAGCGAGATGATCGAGCCGTCGTGGCCATAGGGTCCGGTCAGCTCTACGTTGCGCAGCGGCGAAGTGCGGAAACGGTACTGGTCTGCCGGGTCGCCCGTCACGTTCATTCGGCCGAAATCATCGAGGCCGGAGACGCCGTTGCCCTTGCCCGGCCCGATCTGCGGCACTGCGACGTTGTGAAACTGGTCGTCGCTGAACGTCGCGCCGTTGTGGCAGATCGAGCACTTGAGCGTGAGGAACTCCGCGGCGCCGTCCAGTTGCGCCTGCGTGAGCGCACGGTCGTCGCCATCCATGAACCGGTCCCACGGCGTGTTGCGGAACGTCAGGTCGCTCACGATGAATCCGGCGATGGCGTTCGAAGCGTACGCGAAGTTCATGTCATCGAAGCGCGTGCCCGGATAGGCGCGCTCGAACATGCGCCGGTACTTGGGGATTTTGCCTAACCGGCGCATCAGGGCCGCCCAGATCAGCGTTGCGTCGTTGTCGGTGAAGCCCGACAGCTCGCTCCCCGACGAGCCGCGCATCTCGGCCGCGCTGGTGGGCGGGAACATCGGCTGCGCCGAGAGCGCGCCGAACTCGAACACGCGCGTCATCGACGTGGTGAGCTGCGTGCCCGCCGGCGTGGTGAAGTGGCCGTGCCCATCGACCTCGACGCGGCCATCCCAGAACAGGTGGCGCATCGCATAGAGGTTGAACAGCGGCGGCGCGTTGCGCGGTATGTTCACGCCATCCGGGTGCGTGCGGTTAGGCCCGAGACCCGTGCCGCCCGATCCGATCGAGAGACTGCGCCCATCGCCGGTCTCGTAGCGCGGGAGGTGGCACGTCATGCACGAGACGTCGTGGTTGCCGCTCAAAATCTTGTCGAACGCCAGCTCGCGGCCGAGCCGCACCAGCGCGGGTCGCACGACCGGCGGATGGGGCAGCGGGGTGATGCCGCGGCCTTTCGCCAGTTGTCTAACGAGACGCGGGGTGATCGTGTCCCCGCTCGCGCTCCGATTGCCCGTCGGCACCGCCGACACCTCCGTCGGCCTTTCGGAGCAGCCCGCGACGATCCCACCGAGGATCGCCGCGAGGCCGATCGCCAACCAAGAACTCCTGCGCATAGTCACAGCCTCCGGTGATCGTGCTGGCCGCGCGCCATCGTCCCCGGAAAGCCGGCTCGGCGCGCGCGTGTACGACGTGTTTCCCAGTAATCGAAAACCGGTGCCGCGGCCCGACATGGCCGCCCCTCGGTAGCGACCCCAACCGCCCAAGCCCGTAGCGTTGACCGCACACCGCCCCTACACTAAGAGACAGACATCGCATCGGAGCCCGAACCCCATGCCGTCGTTCACCATCCTCGTCAATGGGCGCTCGCAGACCGTAACTGTCGCCGCCGATACCCCGCTCCTCTGGGTCCTCCGCGACTCGATCGGTCTAACGGGCACCAAGTTCGGCTGCGGCATGGGACAATGCGGCGCCTGCACCGTGCATCTGGACGGCAGGGCGGTCCGCTCGTGCCAGACGCCGATCTCCGCCGCCACCGGCCGTACGGTGACCACCATCGAAGGGCTGGCCGACGAGCATGGCCGCCGCTTGCAGGAGGCTTGGGTGGAGGAGGACGTCCCGCAGTGCGGCTACTGTCAGTCGGGACAGATCATGTCGGCCGCGGCGCTCCTCGCCGCCCACCCGAAGCCGACCGACGAGGACATCGATCGCGCGATGTCCGGCAACATCTGCCGCTGCGGCACGTACAATCGCATCCGCAGCGCGATCCACCGCGCGTCGCAGGAGGTGTGACATGGCCAGCACCGTCAACCGCCGCGACTTTCTGCGCTCCGGCGCCGGCGCGGGCGCCGGACTGCTGATCGCGCTCTACCTGCCCTCGGCCGACCGCCTTACCAAGTTAGGCGAAAGGCCTCGCGATGATGCCGGGCTGTCGCCCAACGCGTGGCTCGTCATCGGCGCCGACGACACCGTCACCGTCTACTTCGACAAGTCCGAGATGGGCCAGGGCGTGATGACGGCGCTCCCCATGATTTTGGCCGAGGAGCTCGATGCCGACTGGAAGCAGGTGCGCGTCGAGCAGGCGCCGGTGACCGCGGCCTTCATCGCGCTGCGGCACGGCCGCTTGAGCACGGGCGGCAGCACCTCGGTGCGCACCTCGTGGGATCCGATGCGTGCGGCCGGAGCGGCCGCGCGCGAGATGCTGGTGACGGCCGCCGCTGCGCAGTGGGGTGTCGATGCGGCGTCGTGTCGCACCGAGAGCGGAACGGTCGTGCACGCCGCGTCCAAGCGATCGGTGTCGTACGGACAGGTGGCTTCCGCCGCGTCGAAGCTGGCTGTACCGGCCCAACCGAAGCTCAAACAAGCCTCGGAATTTCGCATCGTCGGCACGCGTACCAAGCGCGTCGACACTCCGGCCAAGACCCGCGGCACGGCGGATTTCGGCATCGACGCGCACCGGCAGGGCATGCTGGTCGCGTTGGTCAAGCGCTGCCCGGTGTTCGGCGGAAAGGTCGCGCATGTCGACGACGCCAAGGCGAGGTCCGAGCCCGGCGTTAGGCAGGTGGTGCAGATCTCGAGCGGCGTCGCGGTGCTCGCCGACGGCTACTGGCCCGCGTACAAGGGGCGCGACGCAATCGCCGTCGAGTGGGACCTCGGGCCTAACGCGACGCTCGACTCGGCCGGCATCTGGAAGATTTTCGAGGACCGGCTTGCGCAGCCGTTGGCTGTCGTGCGCGACAGCGGCAGTGTCGCCAGCGCCGACCCCGCCAAGACCGTGGAGGCCGAGTATCGCCTGCCGTATCTGGCGCACGCGACGATGGAGCCCATGAACTGCTCGGCCCACGTGCGGGCGGATGGGTGCGACGTCTGGGTGCCCACGCAGAATCAGACTGGTGCGTTGGACACGGCCGCGCAGATCACGGGCTTGACGAAGGACCAGATTGCGATCCACACCACATTTTTAGGCGGCGGCTTCGGCCGGCGTTCGAAAACCGACTTCGTGACCGACGCGGTAGAAGCATCGAAGGCTGCCGGCGCGCCGGTGAAGGTGATTTACGACCGGCCCGACGACATTCAGCATGATGGTTATCGGCCGGCCGCGCTGCACCGGTTGAGTGCGAAGCTCGATGCGAATGGATGGCCGGTCGCGTGGGAGCACAAGTTCGTGGCACCGTCGATTCTCGCGCAATACGGCAAGCAGGCGGTGGAAAAGGGCATCGATGGCGACGCCGTGTCGGGGACGGGGGACGATTTCCCGTACGCGATCCCGAACATGCACGTAGAGTACGGCATTCCCGAGGCGCCCGTGCCCGTGTGGTGGTGGCGTTCCGTTGGGCACTCGAGCACGGACTTCGTAGTCGAGAGTTTCTTGGACGAACTGGCGGCAACGGGCGGCAAGGATCCGGTGGAGCTCAGGCGTCACCTGCTCGCCGGCTCCCCGCGGCGGCTGGCGGTACTGAATCTGGCCGCGGAGAAATCTGGCTGGGGGAAACCGCTGCCTAACGGGCACGCCCGCGGCATCGCGCTACTCGATGGCTTCGGTAACACGATCGTGGTACAGGTGGCCGAGGTGAGCCTCGAGGCGCAGAAGGTGCGCGTGCATCGGGTGACGTGCGCGGTGGACTGCGGGATCGTGGTGAATCCCGCCATCGTCGAGTCGCAGATGGAGAGCGCGATCATCTACGGGCTCTCGGCTGCGCTCATGGGCGAGATCACGATCAAGGATGGTCGCGTGCAGCAGAGCAGCTTTGCGGATTATCCCGTGATGCGAATGAGAGAGGCGCCGAAGATCGACGTGCACATCGTGGAGAGCAGCGAGCATCCGGGCGGGATCGGCGAGCCGGGCACGCCGCCGATCGCGCCGGCGGTGGCGAACGCGGTGTTTGCGTTGACGAAGAAGCGCGTAAGGGAGCTGCCGATCAGGCTAACGTAGTTAGCAGCAGCGAACCACCCTGCGAAGCTTAAGCTAAGAGCGACTCACCCGCGAGCAGTCGCGAATATCGGGATCGCCGCGACGCCGGCCGTGAACGGCGGTTTCTGAAGTAGGCCCGCTGTCCCGGGCCGACCAATGCGTGGCCAGCCCAGACGCTGTGTCCGCATGAATTGTCAATTGTAGAAAGTAGCCTCTTCGGAAATGAAGCAAGCGAGTTGCGGGTCATAGTAGTGACGTGACCCCCGCCCTCTGATCCAGCTATTCTTGCCGATCCTCACTACGGAGGATCGATGCGCAAGAGTCGCTTTACGGACGAACAGATCATCGGCGATTCTGTAGGAGAGTGCCGCGGGCGGAAAGACCGGCGAGCTCATACGCCGCCACGGCATTTCGCGTGAGACGTGGTAGAAGTGGCGGCGGAAGTACGGCGGGCTCAAGGTCGACGACGCGAAGCGGCCGCGCGCGCTCGAGGATGAGCATCGCCGGCTCAAGCGCGTTGGTGGCTATGCAAGTACACCAAAATTTGGGTGTTCATCTACAAACGCGGTGTTTGCGCTGACGAAGAAGCGCGTGAGGGAGCCGCCGATCAGGCTAACGTAGGCAGCCGCGGTCGCGGGCTCGCGCGCGGTCAGCTCGTTAACGGCGTGCGCAGGTCCAGTCGCGCGACGATTCCTCCGGCAGACTTCGCGACTGGATAGCCTTCGGAGCAAACTTGCTAATAGACAAGGCTACCATGCTCGCTTAGCGGAACCTTAGTGCCTGCACCGGCCAGATCGGTCGCCAACTTCGGCGCCATCGAAGGATTGTTAGGGTACGTATGCCCATCAAATTTCAAGATCGCCATCCGACCAGGCAAGACTCCGCCGCCTGCTACTGACAAAGCGAGATCGTGCCATCCGTTTGTTTTAGAAGGCAAGACCATGATCGGAAGCCTGACGAGAGTAAACCTAGTAATGACTTTAAACGAGTCGTCGTTAGGCCGGAGAAGGAGCGCCATGCACCCAGCGCTTCCGCACCACGACCGGCCAGTAACATAGACAAGGATGTCACGGCCCTCTGCATCAAATGTCACGGGCGATGCCGAGTAGCGTGTTGACTTGTCTTCTAGTCGTTCAAGATAACTTCGCAGGAAAGTCTTGAGAGATCGGTCGTCGACACCTTGTGCGTGCGCCGCGCCGGCCAACATCGTTTGAGTGGCCCAGAGCAAGAAAATCACAGCTATCTTTGCAAGGCTCGCCATAATTCTCCCCTTGTTAGAAACAAGACATCAGCCCAACTACGTTGCTCCCGTAATTGTTGTTGGTTGATCCTTGGTCAATAGTGTTGGGGTCTCCACTAATATTTCCAACTCCAAAATTGTACGAGGCGGCAGTCGCTTGTAATTGCTGAGACGCGGTGAAAGTCGGAAAATTCGAGCGTATGTATGTAGCGTTTGAGGCCAGCATACCTGCAGCGTAATTCGCAGCCCACGAAATGTTGAACGCCTGAGCAGCCGTCACTCTGGGTTCCTAGACAAGTCAATCTGAAACTGCGTATAGGTGGTGTCCGGCGTCATCGCGATCGTGGTGTCCTTGGGCAAGACTTGAATGAGATTCACTAACGCGCGCGCGTAGCGCTCCCGACACGAGATCCTGCCTAACACACGGCGAAGAGCCCGACATCGTGCGCGCGCGGCTGCTGGAGCGCGGCGTACGTGGTGAGGGGTACCTCGCGTGCCGCCGCCGGATCCTGCACGCGCGATACCGCGATCGCCAGCTTCTGATCGGCGAGGTACACCGACCCTCGTTGCGCGCCCCAGCGCACCACCGCCGGATGCGGCATCCCCCCAGCGCGGCGCCGCCAACTGCTCCACTTCCCCCAGTAGCGCCTCCTC
The DNA here is from genome assembly GCA_036273715.1 of Gemmatimonadaceae bacterium. Lineage (NCBI taxonomy): Bacteria > Pseudomonadati > Gemmatimonadota > Gemmatimonadia > Gemmatimonadales > Gemmatimonadaceae > Gemmatimonadaceae bacterium. The sequence continues at coordinate 68,054 of DASUHB010000048.1, read as the reverse complement.
GACTGCCTTCAAGCCCAACGGAATCAAAGCCTGAATCATCGCCACCGTCACCGGGTGGTCACGGTCCCATGGTCCAGCCGCATCGTTGGCTGCATCCCAACTGGATCGGCCTGCTGGTCCTTTCGCGACTTTTGGCGTACTCTTGGCATGGGTGGTCTCCGATCCCATTCAAGCGCGGGAGTCATCCGCGACATTACCTCGGCAGCCGCATCCGAACGTGCGTGCCGGGATTGGCGATGAATCGGTGGAAAAACGAGTATCGCTGGCCTAACGCCGGTATTGCGAGCAGCGTAACCTTGGACCCCGAATAGGAGAGGTCGGATGGGACTTTCAAGGTGAGCGTCGACTTCGAATCGATCCGCCCAACCTGGACGCGTTGGACACCCTGGACCAGGTAGAGGTCATACCACGTCCCCATGTCGTTCACCAGGGTGACTTCCGTTGGCGCGTGGGGATCGAGCGCGACCTCGTGGGCACAGCCCAGCGCACTAACGCCGGGCAGCACGACCAACCAACCTACCGCGGCGGCGCGGGCGAAGCGGCGCATGGCTCACTCCTTGGTCGAAGGTTCACTGCATCCGACGAATGTCGCGCCACCAAGGTATCGGGTCAAGATGCCTGGCGGCGCGTTGGTCATCATCCCGACGGCACTAACTCTGTTAGCAAATGCTGTTTAGGGAATCTGGCGGACTCATCGCCATTCCGCTGATCGTTGGGCTCCTCGTGTTGGGTGAGATCCGGCGCTGCAAGGCTCAGGCAGCGGTGTGGCCGCACCTGCTCGCTGTCGCGTTACTCGTCCCGCCCGTCCTCCTTTGCCTGTTAGGCGAAGCGTGGGCCGGCGCCGGCAGCTTCGGGTGGCGGCCCCGCGTCCTGCTCGGTCTGGGCGTGACCGAGCTCCTCCTTTCGGTCATCTGCGTGCGCGCGGGGCGAGCCAGTGACGTCATGCCTTACGTCGTGTCCGTAGCCCTGGTTTGGAGCGTCATGAGCTGGACTTACGCGGCGCTGGCCGTCGCTGGCGACTCGTTATGATCGGCCGGATGGGTTGATTGGTGTTCCAGGTTCGTCGCACCGCGAACAGCCGCTCGTCACGATGCTCGGCCCGGGCTTCTCGCGCAACCAGTGGAAAGAGCCGGCGACACTGATGCGTGCCCACGGCCATGAATTGCCTCTGCCCGTTGCCGAGCTCGCTGCGGGAAGTGGTCCACGACTATCCTATCAGTAGTCTCACGATCCTCGCAAACACCCACCCACCGTTGTGGCGATGTTCTCAGGCGAAAAAATCTGCACTCTGCTCGAGCAGCTCGGCGTCACCCACGTCGTCACTGTGCCGGACAGTACCATCGGCCGGTGGCAAGCCGCCATCAAAGAGCGCGGCACACCCAGCCTCGTTCGCGTCTGCCGCGAAGGAGAAGCATGGCAGGTCGCCGCCGGCCTCCAGTTAGGCGGCGCCGCCCCACTCGTGCTCATCCAGTGCACCGGCCTGCTCGAATCCGGCGACGCAATCCGCAACGCACTCCATGATTTCGGATTGCCGCTGTTCGCCATCATCGGCTACCGCAGCTATCTCAATCAGGACACGCTGCCCGGCGACACGTGCCTCGTATTCACCGAACCGACCCTCGATGCGTGGAAGATCGACTACCGGTTAATCACCATGTTGTCGCAATTCGACGACATCGGCGCACACTTCATCGCCTGCCGCGACGCCGGTAAACCCGGCGCCATCCTCCTCGCCGAAGGCAAAGCATGACGGCGCCGGCCACGACACCCACGGCGCCGCGCACACGCATGCCGGCGAAGGACGCGCTCGCCGCCCTGCACGCAGTGCGCGATCCCCGCAACATCGTGATTACGACGATGACGCCCGCCCGCGACTGGATGCTGCTGCCGCAGCAGCCCCTGGACCTGGTACTCGTGCCGTCCGCCATGGGCAGCGCGCCTCCGTTGGGCTTGGGCCTCGCCCTCGCCCAACCGAACCGCCGCGTCATCGTCTGCAATGGCGATGGCTCCATGCTGATGAACCTCGGCGCCCTCGTGTCGATCGCGAACGCGCGTCCGGCAAATCTCGTCCTCATCGTGTTCGTGAACGGGACGTACGAGGTGACGGGCTCACAACCGGTTCCGGGCGCCGGCGTGGTCGACTATCCGGCGCTCGCACGTGCGGCCGGGTTCGAGTCGGTCCACGCGTATGGATCGATCCACGAATGGCAGAGCGCCGTTAGGCGAATCATCTCGATGCCCGGGCCCACGTTCGTGGCGCTCGACGTCGAGCAGGTACACGGCCAGCCCGGACCGAAATCGCCCGGCCCCGCGCGCGAGCGCGCACGGCAATTCATGAAGGCGCTTCGGGGCTGAATCGCTCCGCCTCACCACCACGCCATCGTTTCGCCCAATGCACCTCCGACCGTTTCGCCTCGAGCGCTACTACGACACGCGCGAATTCGCCGCGCCTTACATGATGTCCGCGTCCGATTGCGAAACGTGGACAGTCGCCGAGCTCACGGCCCTCGAACCGACCGCAGCCGACCGCCTCCTCGCTCTTTCGCTCGGCTACACGCCTACCACCGGACATCCAGACCTTCGCGCGCAAATCGCAGCGCTCTACGGACAGGTGCAGCCCGAAGAGGTCATCGTCCACGCCGGGGCGGAAGAAGCTGTATTCACGTTCATGAACGCGGTGCTCGAGCGCGGGGACCACGTCATTGTCCACCATCCCGCCTACCAATCCCTCGCCGAGCTTCCCCGTTCGTTAGGCTGTGACATCACGCCGTGGGTGACCTCGGCGGCGCAGGGCTGGGCGCTCGACCCCGATGACCTCCGCCGCGCGATTCGCCCGCGCACGCGCGCCATCGTCATCAACGTTCCGCACAGCCCGACGGGCTGGCTGCCGCCGGCTGCGACGCTCGATGCAATCGTCTCCATCGCACGCGAGCACGGGATCGTGCTCTTCTCCGACGAGGTGTACCGCGGCCTCGAGTACAATGATGGCGACCGGCTGCCGGCCGTCGTCGATGCGTACGAGCACGGCGTGTCGTTAGGCGTCATGTCCAAGGCGTACGGTCTGGCCGGCCTCCGCATCGGCTGGTTGGCCACGCACTCGCCCGACCTCGCACGACGCGTCTGTCAGGTCAAGGACTACACGACAATCTGCAGTAGCGCGCCAAGCGAATACCTCGCCACCATCGCGCTCGAGCATCGCGCCGAGGTGCTGAGCCGAAACGTGGAAATCATCCGGGGCAATCTGGAGCTGCTCCGCTCTTTCCTGAATGCGCGTCTCACGCAGTTTTCATGGGTGCCGCCGCGCGCCGGTCCGGTCGCCTTCGTGGAGCCGGCGCGCGTGACCGACGTCGAAGGATACTGCGACATGGTGCTCGAACGCGCCGGCGTGCTCCTGCTGCCCGGCACCGTGTTCGACGAGGCGAGTCGCGCCGTCCGCGTCGGCTTCGGACGACGCTCGTTCCCGGAGGCGCTCGACCGCTTCGCTGCCGTGGTCGATTCGGTCTGACCGTTAGGCGAAGCGAGCTCGGCCGCCGGCGCCTATCGGCCGTAGAGCGCGACCAACTCCGCCTTTGCCAGCGTGTGGCCGTGCAGGTTGAACCCCACGTATGCCGCCGACGCGCTCGACGGAATGTCGAGCTTGTCCGTATCGAGCGCGTACACCGTGAAGTGATAGTGGTGCGGCTTGTCGCCGGCCGGCGGACACGGGCCACCGTACCCGGCCGTGCCGAAGTCCGTCTTGCCCTGCACCGCGCCCGCGGGCAGCAGGTGCTTCGATTCATCGCCGGCGCCTGCCGGAAGCTTCGTGACATTGGCGGGAATGTTGTACACCACCCAGTGCCACCATCCACTCCCCGTCGGCGCATCCGGATCGTACACGGTGACCGCAAAACTCTTCGTCTTCGCCGGCGCGCCATGCCATTCGATCGCCGGAGAAACGTTGCTGCCCGTACAGCCCATGCCCGCGAACACGTGCGTCGCCGCGATCTTCTGCCCCGCGTGCACATCGGGGCTGCTAACGGAAAAGCGTTGTGCGCTCGCGGACGCGGCAAGTGTCATTGCCCCAATTCCGGTGGCGAGAACGGCGGTGGTCAGACGGCGCGGCATCGACATGGCGACCTCTCCCGGGTGATCAAAGGTTCGACGTCAATTTAGCCGGTGTGGCAACTCACGAACGGCGCCCGCGCACGAGGCGTTCCCGCCAGCGGTGGTCTCGTACGGCGTTATCGGGCTGGCCGGCGCATGGACGCTGTCACGCGTGCTCGGCGCGTTACTGTACGAGGTGAGCGGCCACGACGTCGCGAGCTTCGCGCTCGCGCCGCTCGTGCTGCTGCTGTCGGCGCTCGTGGCGACGCTCGTACCCGCGTGCCGCGCCATGCGAATCGATCCGTCGGACGTGATGCGCGCGGAGTGAGGCGCGCGGCCGCGCGCGCGCCCCCCGCCACGCCTGCAATCCTGGCGTTAGGCAGTACCGCGCTTCCGCGGCAGCGCCGTCGGCGGCAACCAGCCGTTCAGCCGCATGTAGTTCGCCAGCTGGCTGTAATGGTCCGCCAGGTCCAACGCATGCCCGAGCACCATGGCCACGCGGCTCTGCTTGTACGTCTTGCCCTCGTACGTCAGCGAGACCTCGTCGCCCAACTTCGAGTCCTGCAGCTGCGCCATCGCCTTCTCGCAGAAGTCGAACGACGCCTTGAGCTGCGCGACCAGCGTATCCTTCGGCCACGTCGCCTTTACCGAGTCCGGCGTGTTCTTCTCCTTGTCCGACACATTCGACTTCATGTCCCCGAATTGGTCGCAGAACGCGTAATTGTCGTCCGCCACGTGCTGCGCGATGTAACCGAACGACAACTGCGCCGGCGTCGGCTTGTAGCTGAACTTCGACTCCGGAATCGAATCGAATGCCTGCTCGATGTTCCGGCTCTCGAACCCGATGCGCCTCGTGAACGCCGACGTAACCGGGTTTGCCGTGTTGGCCGCCTGTTGGGCGAACACGCTCGACGGCAACGCGAGCGCGACGAGTGCAACCCACCGTGTCTTCATGGAGTCTCCTGGAGATGGCTGTCGTTGGACCGATCCCCAGTGTATCGCGTCCCGGCCGGTCCGGCGAGGGCTGCGGGGTGAACGTTTACCAGTCGCGGACCAACTCAAGACACGTATCGGACAGCCAAAGCTGGCTCAGCCGTACCGGATCAACCGCGCAGCTCCACCGCGACGTTGAGCGGGCCGTACAGCACGTGCAGCTTCGCGCGCTGGGTGTGCCAATCACCGTACACGGCGCTCAGGAATCCCTCGGGATTGGGCGGCAGCCGAACGGTGTGCCGCCGATTGAACACCACGGGTCGCGCGTCGCCGAACACATCCGGAGCGAACACGTAGTGGAACACGCGCTGCGGATCCGCGTCGGCGTTGGTGATCGCCCACCCATCCGGCGTCTGACGCACGATGTCGATGTCGACGAAAAGACGAGGATGGCTCGGATGCACCAGCGACAACTTGTACTCGTTTTCGATCCGTCGCGCGAAGCCGCGCCGCATCATCGCATCGCGCCACGCCGGCAGGTGCGCCGCCTCACGCTGCATGATGCCCAAGTCGATGTCGCGATCGCCGGGGATGAAGCCGCCGTCGCGGATGCATCCGAGGAGCGATCCCCAGAGCAGCATCGGCGCGAGTCCCGCCCGCTCCGCTTCCCGCAGCGCGATCGATAGAATGCGGTCGCCGTTCACTTGCAAGTCGAGCGCGTCTGTCGTTAGGCGGCGGCGGTGCAACGCCGCGCTCCTCTGCACCGTCCTGATCGGATGCCGCCAGCCAATGCGCGCGGCTTTGGGCACCCACGCGTAGCGGTGCGGTATCCGCGGCTGCGCGATGAAGGACCGCAGCATGCCGAACGACGCGAGTGACGCCGGCGGCGCCGCGCCGTTGGAACCGTCGTGCGCCGCCTGGCACCGCAGATAATCCTCGAGCGTGTCGATCTCCCACCAGGGCAGGCCGGCGGTGTAGACCGGCCACAAGCCGTCGCCGGCGATCAACGCATCGTACGCCTGGAGCGGAAACCCGTGCTGTCCGCCCGCGTCGATCACTGCGCCTAACCGATCGAAGAACGCAGCGCTGTCGGCCGCGCCGACCTTGATCAGCTGTGCGCTCTCACCCGCCGACCGCCCGGCGCTCACCTCGCGGCTGTACTCGGCCACCCAACCACCGTCGAGCGCGACGTGGTATTCGTGCTCGACGTGGGCGCGGTCGGCGTCGATCAGACATGCGTTAGGCCGCTGGGCATCGAGCAGCCGGCGGATGAGCTCGGGATTGGTACAACACATCCGCATTCTGCATGACGAACGCATGGCCGCGCAGATGCGCGCCGGCCAGGTGCAGCGACACGATGCTGTTCGTCGTCTCGTAGCGGTCGTTCACCACGATCCGGCACCGGCCGGCTGCATGCGCCGCGACTCGATCGCCCTCGAATCCCACCACCACCGTCACATCCTGGATTCCGGCCGCCGCCAGCGAGTCCAGGTGATGGTCCAGTGGCGCCTTGCCCCCGACGGGCAGCAGGCATTTCGGCATCTCCTCGGCGAGCGTGCCTAACCGCGTGCCGCGACCCGCAGCCAGGATCACAGCTTTCCGACACCATGACACGAAGCGCGCCTCGCTGGAGCAGGAATCGATCACCGTTCATCTCACCCACCCGACCGTGTCGGCCGGCCATGCCTGCACCTGCACCGTCTGCTGCATCTTGAGTTTCCCCACGTTCAGACGCACGACGTACGGACCGGTTTCGACACGCTTCAGCTCGGCCGGCGAGGTCGGTCCGCCTTTCTCCCGCGGTCGCGGCTTGTCTCGCGAGAGATCCCACGTGATCGACTGCAGTCCCGCGTACCCGGGCGCCTTGATCGATTTCACCGTATCCCCCGCGGCCGACGTGATCGAAATGGTCACCGGCCCCGGCTGCGCATCTTTCAGCCAATAAAAGATGCGGGCGCCGCGCGGCGGGTTAGGCGCGACGTACGGCCGGCTGCCGAAACTCGGATACGTGTCGGCGTAGCGGTACTGCAGCGCCGGCGCGATCGCGAACAGGTGCGCCGGCTCGGCGAGCAGCGAATCGGTCATTTCCTGGAGCGGGCCGATCTCCGCCACCCACATCCCGCGCCCGTGCGTACTCACCACGAGCTCCTTCTGCCGGAACGATTCCGCCATTTTCTCCACCGGCACCGGCGGCAGATTCTTGCCGAAGCGCTCCCAGTGCGCGCCCTTGTCCACGCTCACGTAGGCGCCGACTTCCGTGCCTAACCAGAGCAGCCGAGGATTCACGACATCTTCGAGAATCGTGTAGCTCCCGCCGTCGGCCGGCAGACCGGTCGACGACATCGCCGTCCACGTCCTGCCGAAGTCGGTGGTCGCGTACGCGTGCGGACGATAGTCGTCGCGGCTGTGGCAATCGTACGTGAGGTACGCCGTCCCCTCGGCAAACCGCGACGCGACGATCGTCGACACGAAGCACTCCGTGGGCGCGCCTTTGGGAAAATTCGCCGTCACGTTCGCCCACGTCGCGCCCGTATCGCGCGACACCCACACCAGGCCGTCGTCGCTGCCCGTCCACAGAATGGCCGCGCTCCGCGGACTCTCGGCAATCGAAAACAGCGCATGATATGATGTGTTCCCTTCTTCGGGCGCCGGGTGCTCGCGCGTCGCGCGCGTCATGTCCGGCCCGAGCACCTTCCAGTTGTCCCCACGGTCGGTGAGGCGAATGAGATGGTTCGACCCGACGTACAACGTTGCGGGATCGTGCTGCGACAACAGCATTGGCGCGGTCCATCCCCAGGTGAACTCGTAGCCGCTTCCCTCGCCCGAATCCAACGCCAGCGGTTTGATATCGTCCCGCTTGGATGTCCGCAGGTCGAGCCGCGACATGCTGCCGAACTGGTATTCGGCGTACACGGTGTACGGGTCGTTCCACGGAATCTGGACCCACATCCCATCGCCGCCCTCCACCGGATACCAATCCGCATCCGTCACGCCTAACGTATCGCGCGTCGCGCTCGGCCCGCACCACACGCCGTTGTCCTGCAGACCGCCGCAGATCCGGTACGGCGTCACCGAGCTGTCGACGATCACGGTATAGAACTGACCGATGGGCAGCTCCATGTGCGCCCACGCCTTGCCGCCATCGCGCGTCAGATACACGCCGCCGTCGTTGCCGAGCAGCATGTGATGGGCGTCGGCCGGATCGATCCACAGCGCGTGGTTGTCCACGTGCACGAGGTGCAGCGAATCGCGCCCGAACGTCTTGCCGCCATCCTTCGACTCGAGCATCGGAGAGAACAACACGTACACATGATCGGCGTTCGTCGGATCGGCGACGATCGCATCGTAGTAGTAGTGCGGTACCGCTTGCAGGTCGTTCACCTGCGTCCACGTCGCGCCATCATCGCTCGACCGGAACACGCCGCCGTAGCGTCCCTGCTCGGCATCGGTCACGCCTTCGTCCACCTGGATCATCGCGTACACCGTATGCGGGTCGGCAGCCGTCACCGCCAGGCCGATGCGGCCCATGTGGCCGCTGGGCAGCCCGTCGTGCCGCGCCGGGTCCGTTAGGCGCTGCCAGGTGCGACCGCCGTCCGCCGTGCGATAGACGCCGCTCCCCGCGCCGACGCCCTGCATGTGCGACCCGCCCCAGCGCACGCGATGCCACGCCGCGGCGTACAGCACGTCGGGATTGCCCGGCGCCATCACCAGGTCCACGAACCCCGTGCTGTCATCGACGAACAAGACTTTGCTCCACGTCGTCCCGCCATCGGTGGTCTTGAACACGCCGCGTTCTGCGTTAGGCCCCCACAGGTGGCCGAGCGCCGCCACGTAGACGGTGTTGGGATCGCGCGGATCGATCACGATCTTCCCGATCGCCTTCGTGTCGGCGAGGCCCATGTGGTGCCACGTGCGTCCACCGTCCGTGGACTTGTGCACGCCGTTGCCCCACGACTGCGAACGCAGGCTGTTCTTTTCGCCGGTGCCCACCCACACCACGTTCGTGTCCGATGGCGCAACCTCGATGTCGCCGATGGTCGTGACGCCCAGCGAGTCGCCGATGTCGCGCCACGTGATGCCGTCGTTGCTCGTCTTCCACACGCCGCCGCCGGCAGCGCCAACGTACATCGTGTTGTGATACGGGGTCGGCACCGCGAACGCCGTCACGCGTCCGCTGTACGCGGCCGGACCGATCGATCGCAGACTGAATCCGTGCAGAAATTCATCGAACGGCCCGGACGCAGCCGTGTCGGCTGGAGTTGGGCGCGACTGCCGTCGCGGTTTCTGTGCTGCCGCGGCAGATGCGCTCAGCAGTGCCGCGGCCAACACGACAGCACAACGCGTTGTGGTCATCGTCATCGAATGGAGGAAAGGAGACGGGATCGGTGGCGGGAGAGTAATAGCGCCGTGCTCACGCTCTTGCAACGCGCGCCCACCGAGTCTCAGGCGTTCTCCGCTGCCGGCGGTCGGCCTCTGGCCGGGAAGACCCTTATCCCTCGGGTTCACGTTCGTTATTCTTTGATCCTTCGCGAAGAGATGAGCGCGCGCTTCCCCGCCTCCCAAGACCTTCGTCGCAAACATGCGCTCGATCGCTCGAGTCCTAGCGCACGGCACAGGGCGGTGCTTCCGCGTTGCACTGCTCGCCACCCTCGCGCTCGCCCGCGCGCCGCATGCACAGGCGCCGCGAGTGCGGGCGCGCGCGTTGGGCGTCAAACCCGGGATCTTTCAACCCGGCCCGCTCGACGGGATCACCGACGTGGGCGGCGTGCTCGTTGGACAGGTCACCATCGTGCAGGGCGACTCGGTGCACACCGGTATCACGGCGATCCTGCCGCACGCCGGCAACATGTTCTTCGACCGCGTGCCCGCCGCCGTCTACGTGGGCAACGCGTTCGGCAAGCTCGTCGGCGCCACCCAGGTCAACGAGTTAGGCGAGCTCGAGACGCCGATTCTCCTCACGTGTACGCTCTGCGTCTGGCGCGCCGCGGACGCACTCGTCGCCGAGATGCTTGCCCAACCAGGCATGCACCGTGTCGTGTCCATCAACCCCGTGGTCGGTGAGACCAACGACGGGTGGCTCAATGCCATTCGCTCACGCCCGATCACGCCCGACGACGTGCACCGCGCGCTCGCCTCAGCCTCGAGCGGTCCGGTCACCGAGGGCAGCGTCGGCGCCGGCGCCGGCACGCGCGCCTTCGGCTGGAAGGGCGGCATCGGAACGGCCTCGCGCGTTCTTCCGCGCTCGCTCGGCGGCTACACCGTCGGCGTGCTCGTGCAGAGCAACTTCGGCGGCGTGCTCCAGGTACTCGGCGCTCCCGTTGGGCGAGAGTTAGGCAGTTACTCGTTCAAACACGACGTGGCCGCCGAGCGCGGCGATGGCTCCATCATGATCGTCGTCGCCACCGATGCACCGCTGTCGGATCGCAACCTCACACGACTCGCCGCGCGCGCCATGTCGGGACTCGCGCGCACGGGTTCCGACGAAGCGAACGGCTCCGGCGACTACGTGATCGCGTTCTCGACCGCCGAGCACGTGCGCCGGCACGTCAAGCTGCCCGAGGCCGGTGCCGCGCCCCAACCCCCGGCGCCGCGCCCAACGGAAGACCTCTCCAACGACGACATGTCGCCGCTCTTCGAAGCGGTGATCGAGGCAACCGAGGAAGCGATCTACGATTCCATGTTCATGGCCACCACGGTCACGAGCAACGGCCACACAGTGGACGCGATCCCGCTGGACAGCGTGCGCGCCATCCTCGTCAAGTACGGCGTCGCCCAACGCTGACCGCCTCCATCGCCACGAAAACGCCGCCGTTAGGACACTGGCCGCCGCCGCTTCGGCGCCGGAGCGACGACCATCCCCATCGGCTGTCCTGGTGCACCGCGCTCGAACAACCACTCGCGCGCCGAGAGATACGCCCGCCCACCGGCAGCCTTCACCGCTTTCTTGCCGTTCCACACCACCCACTGGCGTGCGCGCGGCGCGAGACGCACCGATGCAAGATCGGCGGCCTCCTCGGGCAGCGTCGCCCGGCGTATCGAGCAACGCCCCAGCACCAGACACCCCGCAACCGTACGCACGCTCGACACCGGTTCCGATGTGAACAGCGTGCGCAGACCTGCCTCGGCCGCCGTCATGGCAGCGATTCGGCGAAAATAGCCGCCGGGAACCGACGCAACCGTCACCGCGGCGCCGAGGATCTGCTCCAGCGCTTCGCGGCTGTCCGCCCATTCACGGAGCATGGATCGCCCGTCTAACGCAGAAAAGCGGAGCGGATGCGTGCACGAGTGGCTGCCGATCACGTGACCCGCCTCGTGCACGGCGCGGACTTGCGACGCGTCCAGAAATCCACGCGTACCGATCCGCGATGTGGTGATCAGGAAATGGCCCACCCAACCGAAATGCGCCAGGCACAGGCCCGTCGTCGAGAGCGCACTGGCGCCGCCGTCGTCGAACGTCAGGAACACGGGCGTCGTCCCCGCGGGCACCAGCGACAACGCGTCCGCCCGCGCCACATGGACGCGGCGCGAGGCGATCGCCCGCAGATGCGCCTCGAAACGTTGCACCGTCAGCTTGTAGCTCGCGGCCGCCGCGCCGGGGAAACCACTCGCGTCGAAGTCCCCGTCCGCAACGACGTCGTGATACTCCAGTCCGATGGCGCGCATTACGCCCTCCGCTGTTTCAAGCGTCGCTTGAGTTTCAGGTAGGCCGTGAGCCGCGGCTGTCCCCAGACAGCCGACGTTTTTCCGTTGGTCGGGATCGGCGTCGCGTCGCCCGTGACGATACGCCGGAGCAGATCCGTGATCTCCGCGAGGTTGTCCAGCAGCACGCGGCTCGAGATTTCGACGTACGACTCGCGGGCGGCGTCGAACGCGCAGCGGAAATAGCCGAAGATCGGACCGGTGTCGACGCCGCGATCGGCGCGCAATACCGTGAGGCCGACGCGGTCGAAATCGCCCGTCGCCATCGCCCAGAAGCAGCCATGGGCGTTGCGGTACTCGGGCGCGATCCCGTCATGGAAGATGAGCGTGCCGGCGTGCGGAATCTCGAAGATGCGCGGCTGCAGGATGTGCTTGCACAGTGCGACCACGGCGTCCGGCGCGCAGCGCCGGATGAACGCCTCGCACTCTGTTCCGTTAGGCCGCGAGGTGTCGAGGACGGGGATGTCGGCGGGCACCGCGGGCCATTCGCGCGTCAACGCATCCAGCGTCGCGCGCTCCCAGGCCGCATCGTGCGACGCCCGCTCGAGCCGGTAATAAACGCGGAAGGCGACGATGTCGAGCATCGCCATCGCGCCGCCGCGACGCCACTCGCGCTTGACGCGACGCCAGAACGTCCGCCGGGAATCGTGGACGCGGACGATGCCGCGCAGATCGCTGGTGGCGTGCAGCCACCGCGCGATGCCGACCGTATGCAGCGGCTCCTCCGCATGGCAGAGGAGGACCGTCGAGATGCGCTCGTCCACGATGCGCTCAGTACAATTGCTGGGGCTGGTGCCCAGCAAGTTGCATGCGCGCTGCTGGCTCCGCCAGACCGCCTAGCGTCCCGAGACGATCACCGCACCGTTCTTTGCGTCCAACGTCCACCGGGCCAAGCGCAGGTATCGTTGGACGTCGGGGTGGCCGATCGGAAACACCGTTTCGGTCTTCACCACGAACGTGCCCCGCTCCGTCACCAGCGTCGGGATGCGAAACCCGCCCGCATTTGGGGCGATGTCGCCGGAGCGGCGCAGGAGCATCCGTCCTGCCACCGGATCGAACGTCGGCGCCAGCGATGCGAGCACATCCAGACCGATCAGGGCGCCATCGCGGGCGTGCTGCAGCTCGAAGTGGACCGGCACGTTGGTCAGGGTAAACGCACCCAACCGGATAGCGAGCGCGACGCCCGCCACGTCATCGGCGCTTCGTGCGCCGCGCGAGGCGAACCGGCGCACCTCCCGGCGCTGCATCCACGACGGGTCGAGCACGAGGCCGTGCACACGGGCATCGATCGCCGCGAGCACCGAATCTGCGCCTAACCGAAGCACGACCTGACCGAGGAGGTGGCTGTCGCTCACGCGGTACGGCACCCACGCCGAATCGGGCCCCACTGCCGACGGCCGGTGATCACCCAACCACTCGGCCCGCGCGCGCTCGGCGTAGGGCAACGGCGATCCGGGCAGCGACGCGAGCGCCTGATAGTCGCCGAGCGCCTCGTACACCGGCGCGAGCGCGCGCGCGACCACGCCCGGGTCGCCGCCGAAGTACCGCGCCTCTTCCATCAACACCGCGCCGACACGCAGCGCGCCGCGCGCCGCCAGGTACTTGCCTAACGCAAGGCGCGCGGCCGGATCGTGCGAGTCCATCCGCACGGCGCGATAGTACAGCGATTCCGCCGAGAACACCCGGCCCGCAATGAGGAGCGTGTCGGCGTGCGCGATGAGCGCCGCCTCCTGCGCCGGCGCACGCCGTGCGCCCAACGAGAGGCACACCGCCGCCGCGATGCACGTGCCGATCCGGGAACGTCTCACGTACAGGGACGCGACGCTCGACGCTCCAGTAACGCCGTCAATGCCACACGCGATAGATCGCGTTCGCCAGGTCGTCGCTCACCAGCACCGAGCCATCCCGGTACACCATCACGTCCACCGGCCGACCCCAACGGCTGCCGTCAGCCCGCTGCCAGCCGGCGACGAAATCCTCGTACGATGCCGGCAGCCCGTTGGCGACGCGCACCCGCACGACTTTCGCGCCCGTCGGCACGTCCCGATCCCAGGACCCGTGGAACGCCACGAGCAGATCCCCGCGATACTCCGCCGGGAACTCGGTCGCTCCGGCGAGAAACGCCATGCCTAACGGCGCCGAGTGGGCCTGCATCTCGAGCGCGGCAGGAATCGTCGGCGCGCAGCGCGCCGCGTCGTTGTACTCCGGGTTGGGCACCGCCCGGCCGCTCTCCGAGTAGCAGTACGGCCATCCGTAGTCGCCGCCCGAGTGCAGGATGTTGATCTCCTCCGGCGGCAGGTTCTGATGGTCCGGCGGCAGATTGTCCCGCTCGTTCTGCGACACCCAGATGTCGTTGGTCACCGGATTCACCGCCATTCCCACCGCGTTGCGAAGACCGAACGCGAATCGCTGTCCGTGCTTGCCATCGGCGTCGAAGCGCATCACCGAGGCGCGCTCGGAGTCGGTCTCGACGCAGAGATTGCACGTCGAGCCGATCGAGACGTACATCATGCTGTCCGGTCCGAAGACGATCGTTCGCGTCCAGTGCCCGCCGCCACCCGAAATCCGCGCCAGCATTTCCGGCGCGTCTGTCGCGCGGCCGTCAGCGCCTAACCGAACCCGAACGATGCTGCCGGTGTTGGCGATGTAGAGGTATCCGCCGTGGAACGCGAGGCCGTGCGGACGGTCGAGGTCGCTCACCGCGGTCGCCACGCTGTCCGCGACCCCATCGCCGTTCACGTCCCACACGCGCACCACTTTCCCGGCGGCCGGCTCGCTCGCGTACACGGCGCCATCGGCGCCGGGCGCCATGAATCGCACGCCGGGCAGGTCGCGTGCGAAGTACCCGACCTGGAATCCCGCGGGGACCGTCAGCTGGCCCGCGAGCGCCTTGCTCGTGCTGTCCACCGGCGACGTCGGCGATGCCCCGCGCTCTTGCGTCGAACACGCCGTGACCGCCGCCAACACGATGCCAACGATGCACAGCCACCACCGCATGCTCCCTCCCGCACCGAGCTTCCGTTAGGACCCGCCCGCCGCGTACACGCCGTCGATCGCGCTCGACCCGGCCGGCATACGCTGGGCCCGGCTCTCCAATGCGTCCGCCTCGCCGCGCTCCACTTCTGCCGCCGCGTCGGCCGCGATCTCGGCGAGACGGGCGCGCGAGATACCCGAATCACACAAGTACTCCTCGTAGAGCGCGACCGGATCGCGCCTCCCCCACGACGAAAACAGCGAAGGCGGGAACGTGTGCCGCGCCTCCGCCTCGTCGTGGGTCGCGTGACCGCCCATCCGGAACGTCTCGGCCACGAGCAGCGCCGGCCCGTCGCCGTTCCGGCATCGCGACACGGCCAACGCCGCCGCCGCGTACGCGTCGAGCACGTTGTTCCCATCGAACACGCCGCCCCACATCCCGTACGCCCTGGGCCAATCGGCGAAGTTCCCGCGGCCCGCCGCGGCATGGTGCTGGTCGAGCCGCGTGCCTAACGCCACCTGGTTGTTCTGGATGATGAACACCACCGGCGCGCGCTGCACCGCCGCGAAGTTGAGCCCTTCGTGCGCGACACCCGCCTTGGTGCTGCCGTCGCCGATCCACGTCATCGCCACCGCATCCTGCCCGCGCAGCCGGAACGACAGCGCGATGCCCGTCACCACCGGCACGATGTCGCCCACGTGGCTGATCGGCGCCAGCACGCCCTTCGACAGATCACCGTAGTGCCCGTCGCGCCCGTGCGACGGTCCGTCCATCGTGCCCATGTACGCCCGCAGCGTGTCGGCGACCGACATGCCCAACTCCAGGCACGCGCCGCCATTCCGGATCATCGGCGCCGCCACGTCGCGTTGCGCGGCGCGCCCGGCATCGGCGCCGCGCCTGAGCGCGTGCACCGGGCCAATGGTCGCTGCCTCCTCACCGGTGCCTAACCACGCCTTGGAAATCACGCCCTGCCGCACCATCCGCTTGAGCGCGACATCCGTCAGCCGGTTGCGCACCAGTGCGCGATAGAGCGAGAGCCGGCTCTCTTCATCCAGCGCCGCCACCACTGCCGCGCGCGACGCGTCCCGCACAATGGTCTCGCGATACGCATCGACGTCCTCGTCGACGCGCGTCCACGCCGTGTACTCCGGCGGATCGAAGGCTGCAAAACGCTGCATATAATGAAGTTAGAGGCGGATGGCCGCGTCCGCCAACGGCCGAGGCAGCGTGGCGCCCAGCTCCGTCGAACCAGTCAGCCGTTTTCATGCCGCGCGACCATGTAGCCGGCGGCAATGCGCACTCGCCCGATAGTCAGCGCTCCCGAGCAGCCGACGCGAATGCCGAAGCGAACAGCGGCGCCGTCGCGTACCGGTCCCCCGGATCCCGGGCCAGGCTGCGCAGCAGGACCTTCTCCACGCCCGCCGAAAACCCGAGCTCGGGACGCATCGCCCGCAGCGGGGTAGGGTCGCCCTTGAGCCGCGCGATCATCATGTCCTGCTGCGTCTTGCCCGAGAACGGCAGCTGCCCCGTGAGCAGCTCGTACGTCATGAGACCGAGCGAGTAGATGTCGCTCCTCGCATCGAGGGCCTTGCCGCGCAATTGTTCGGGGCTCATGAACTCCGGCGTGCCCAATACGATCCCCGTCGCCGTCAGCTTGCGCACTTCGGCGCCCACGCGTCGTTCCTTGGCCAGCCCGAAATCCATCACGACCGCCCGCGTCGTCCCGTCGGGCCGCGGGCACAGCATCACGTTCTCCGGCTTCAGGTCCCGGTGCACGATGCCGAGCTCGTGGGCCACGTGCAGCCCCGCGGCAATCTCCGACACGAACTGGGTCACGACGCCTAACGCAAGCTGCCCTTCGCGGATCGCGCGGTCGCACAGCAGCTCGCCGTCCATGAACGGCATCACGACGTACACCATGCCGCCCGGGGCCCCGCCTAACCGAATGATGTGGCAGACGTTGGGGTGCGCCAGCTTGCCGCCCAGCTCGGCTTCGCGCCTGAGGCGCGCCATCGCGTTGTCGTCCCGGCTCAGCGCGGGCGACAACATCTTGATCGCCAGCCGGTCGCCGGTCTTCGTGTCCGTCGCCCGGTACACGAAGGACATCCCGCCCTCTCCCACCTTCTCCTCGATCCGGTACCGTCCGTCCAACGTCTGCCCAACGAGCGGCGCCGGTTCCGCCGCCGGCTCGCGAACGTCCGTCGCCGGCACCGCGCTCGCCGCCGAGGACGATCGCGATCGCCTGCTGTGGCGCGCCGCCCGCGCTTCCTCCGGATGCACCGGTTCGAAGACCCGCGCGTGCGACGGCGCCCGTCCCGGCGCCTCGGCCGGCTGCGCCGGCGGCGCGGGCGCCGCGGGCGGCGGCGAAATCGACACGCTTTCGAGGCGCGTTCCGTCGCGCGTGCAGAAGCGCGCCTCCTCCGGATAGGTCGCGCCGCACGTCGGACAGTACGTGCCCTGGCTCACGAGCACACCCGGTTGCGCCCTTGCGCCTTGGCGCGATACAACGCCTCGTCGGCGACGGCGATCAATTCTTCCGGCGAGTTCACGCGCGGCGATGGAACCGTCGCCACACCGATGCTCACGGTCACGCGCAACCAGCCGTACTCTCCTCCCGTCACCGGCGGCGTTTCTTCGACGCGCGCGCGAATGCGCTCGGCTAACGCAACGGCGCCCTCTTCGCCGGTCTCCGGCAGCACGACCACGAATTCCTCGCCGCCGAACCGCGCCACGACGTCCACCGCGCGCGCCTCCCGTTGCAGCACGCGTGACACACCGCGCAGCACCTCGTCGCCCACCACGTGGCCGTACGAATCGTTGATCGCCTTGAAGTGATCGAGGTCCACCATCAGCACCGAGAGATGCAACGCGTACCGGCGCGCGCGCTCGAGCTCCGACGTCAGGCGCTCCATGAGGGCGCGCCGGTTGTGCGTTTGCGTGAGCGGGTCGGTGAGCGCCAACACCTCGAAGCGCGCCTTGTCGGCGCGGGTGGACTCGATCATCTGCGCGCGGCGGATCGCCGCCACCGCCGCGCGCACCACGGTGTCGGCGAATTCGACGTCGGATGTCGCGAGCGGCGCTTCGTCCAACAACGTGCGCAGAAAGATCACACCCGCCTGCTCGCCATCCAGACGAAACGGCAAGGCGACCACCGACCGATACGGCACGAGCGTGCCGGCTGCGGCCCAGTCGAGGCGTACGTCGTTGTACAACGCGCTCGCATCCACATCTTCGATGAGCACCGGCTCGCCGGTCTCGAGCGCCGCGCGGATTTCCGGATACCGCTCGAGGCGGATCTCGAGGTGCGCCAGCCCGGGCGCCTCGTACGCCGCCGCCACGACGCCCACCTGGTCGCCCGGCCTGGCCAGCACCAGCGAGCAGTGCGAGATGTCCAACGCCCGCGCGACCCGCCTAACGAGAATGTGGTACAGCTCTTCCGACGAGAAGTCGCCGGTCACCTCGTGCAGGATGTCGACGATCTTGCGGCGGTTCTCCGCTTCGGCGCGCACGCGGTCCAGCTCGACTTCGGTGGACCGCAGCGCCGAGCGCGCGTGCAGCAGCTCTTGGCGCACGCGCAGCTGCATGCGGATGCGCGCGAGCAGCTCGCGCACGTGAAACGGCTTGCTCACGAAGTCCGTGGCGCCGAGGCTCAGCAGCCGCGCGGTGGCCTCATCGGTCGGCAGCGCCGAGACGACCAGCACCGGCATGTCGCGCCACCGCGGATCGGCGTTGATGCGGTGCAGGAGATCGTATCCATCCACGCCGCGCATCATGACGTCGAACATCATGAGGTCGGGCTCGTGCTCCGCGAGGGCCTCGAGGACGCGCTCACCGCCTAACGTAACGGTGACGTCGAATCCCTGCTCTTTGAGCAGCCACGAGATGGTGCGCGCGAGGACGTCGTCCTCGTCGGCGATCAGAATCCGCGGCCTATCCATCCGCCAGTAGCTCGCGGAGCCCCGACCACTCGATGTTGCCCCCGCTCAAGATGGCTACCGTCACGCCGCGCGCCTCCACGAGTCCCGCCTGTAGCGCCGCAACCGTGATCGCACCGCTCGGCTCCGCCACGATCTTGAGACGGTCGAGCAGGTAGCGCACCGCTTCGCGCATGGCCGCGTCGTCGACGAGCACCACGTCATCGATGAACGCCTGATGGTGCGCGAATGGAATCGCGCCGATCTCGACCGCCAGCAGGCCGTCCGCGAGGCCGGATGTCTTCGCGAGACGCACGGGCGCCCCGTGCTCGCGGGCCCGCGTGAGCTTCGGAGCCCCGCGGGGCTCGACGCCGATCACGCGGGCGCGCGGCGCCAGCGCCTTGATCGCCGTCGCGACGCCCGCGCTCAACCCGCCGCCGCCCACCGGCACGAGCACCGTCTCCACGTTAGGCACATCCTCGGCGATTTCGAGGCCGGTGGTGCCCTGGCCCGCGATGATGACGTGGTTGTCGTAAGGCGGCACCAGCGTCATCCCCTCCGCCGCCACGAGTTCCGCGGCGCGCGCCATGCGGTCCGCCGTCGTCGTGCCGGCCAGCTCGATCCGGGCGCCTAACCGTTGGGCGCCCGCGCGCTTCGCCGCCGTGACGGTGGTCGGCATCACCACCGTGGCCGGCACGCCGAACAGCCGCGCCGCCAACGCAACCGCCTGCGCGTGATTCCCTGAGGAGGGCGCGACCACGCCCCGCGCGCGCTGCTCTTCCGTAAGGCGGGACAGGAACGTGTACGCGCCGCGGAACTTGAACGCGCCGCCCCGCTGGAGCATCTCGGGCTTCACGAAGAGCTCGCCCGCTCCGAGCCCGATGGTCAGTGCCAGATCGTCGGCCGGCAACAACGGCGTTCGCACCGCCACGCCTCGCAGCACGCCCGCCGCGGCGCGAATGTCGGCGAGACTAACGAGACGCGTGCTGGTGGACGGCGCCGTCGACGTCATGATCGCACTCTCTATGAGAGACCCGGTCCCGCCGGAGGCACGAACGAGCCGCCTGTGCGGTGCGTGCTGCTACTGCTCTTCCTCCGGCGCGAGCGTCACCGGTTCATCGCCTTCATCGCCGCCGCCCTGCTCGTCGTCCTCGATCACCACACGCGCCACGTCGCACACCCGATCACCCTCGTCGAGGTTGACGAGCTTCACACCCTGCGTGTTGCGGCCGCTCACGCGAATACCCTTCACCGGCATTCGAATCACCACACCGTGCTTGGTGATCAGCATCAGTTCATCGTCCGGCAGCACTTCCTTGAGCGCAACCACGTCGCCGGTCTTGTCGGTGCGATTGAGCGTGATGATCCCTTTGCCGCCGCGCTTCTGCACGCGGTATTCGTCGATGGGCGAGCACTTGCCCATGCCCTTCTCGGTGACGACGAGCAGCGTTGCCTCGCGCTTGATCACCACCATCCCCTTCACGATGTCGCCCTCTCGCAACTCGACGCCTTTCACACCCGTCGTGTCACGGCCCATCTCGCGCACATCCTGTTCGTGGAACCGGATCGACAAGCCGTGCTGCGTGGCGAGCACGATGTCGTTGTTGCCGCTCGTCACCTGCACGTCGATCAACTGATCGTCGGGCTCGACCTTGATCGCCTTGATGCCCGTGGTCCGCGGATTCGCGTACTGCGACAGCGCCGTTTTCTTCACCGTCCCCTGCCGTGTCGCGAACAGCAGATACTGCGATTCGCTGAACTCTCGCACGGGTACCATGGCCGAGATCTTGGTGTCGGCCGAGACGTTGATCAGGTTGACCACCGCCTTGCCCTTCGCCGCACGGCCCGCCTGCGGGATCTCGTGCACCTTGAGCCAGTAGCAGCGCCCGTCGTCGGTGAAGAACAGGATGTAATCGTGCGTCGATGCGATGAAGAGATGCTCGATGAAGTCTTCGTCTTTGAGCGCCTGCCCGTTGTTCCCGCGTCCACCGCGCCGCTGCTTCTTGTACGTCGATACCGACGTGCGCTTGATGTAGCCGGAGTGCGACACGGTGACCACCATGTCCTCTTCGGCGATCAGGTCCTCGATCGTGAATTCGCCTTCGTCGCTCGTGATCTCGGTGCGCCGTTCGTCGCCGAATTTCGCGGCGATCTGTTGCAACTCGTCCGTGAGGATCTTCATGCGACGATCGCGCGACGCCAGAATGCCGCGGAACTCCTTGATCTGCGCGCGCACTTCGGTCAGCTCTTCCTCGAGCTTCTCGCGCTCCAGCCCGGTGAGCTTGGCGAGCCGCATGTTGAGGATCGCGTCCGCCTGCTTTTCCGACAGCTTGAACCGCCGCTGCAGCTGGCCGCTGGCCTGCGGAGTGTCCTCGGCCTTGCGAATGAGCTTGATCACCTCGTCGATGTTGTCGACGGCGATCTTGAGCCCCTCGAGGATGTGCTCCCGCTCGAGCGCCTTGTCGAGATCGTACTGCGTCCGCCTAACGATGACCTCGTGGCGGTGCGTGATGTAGTGCTCGAGCAGCTCCTTGAGCGGCATCACCTTCGGCACGAGCTGGCCAGTGTGCGCATCCGGCACGAGCGCCAGGTTGATGACGCCGAAGGTGGCCTGCATCTGCGAGTGCTTGTACAGCTGGTTGAGCACCACGCGCGGAATCGCATCGCGCTTGAGCTCGATCACGATGCGCATGCCGTCGCGGTCCGACTCGTCGCGCAGGTCGGACAAGCCCTCGACCTTCTTTTCGCTGTGCAGCGCCGCGATCTGCTCGACCAGCTTCGACTTGTTGACCTGATACGGAATTTCCGTGACTACGATTTGCGACTTGTTCGAGGACTCCTTCTCCTCGATCACCGCGCGCGCCCGCATCACGATCCGTCCGCGGCCCGTGTCCTGATAATCCCGGATGCCCTGGCGCCCGTAGATGTAGCCGCCCGTCGGAAAATCCGGGCCCTTGATCAGCTTGCGCACATCGCCCGGCGTCGCGTCCGGATTGTCGATCAGATGCACCACTGCGTTCACGACTTCCCGCAGGTTGTGCGGCGGAATGTTGGTCGCCATGCCGACCGCGATGCCCGACGACCCGTTCACCAACAAGTTGGGGAATCCGGCCGGCAGGACCTTCGGCTCCTGCAGCCGGTCGTCGAAGTTAGGCGCGAACTCGACCGTGTTCTTGTCGATATCCGACAGAAGGTCGGTCGCCAGCGGCATGAGGCGCGCTTCGGTGTACCGGTAGGCGGCCGCGCTGTCGCCGTCCACGGAGCCGAAATTCCCCTGGCCGTCTACCAGCGGATAGCGCAGGGAGAAGTCCTGCACCATGCGCACGAGCGCATCGTAGACGCTCACGTCGCCGTGCGGATGGTATTTGCCTAACACATCGCCGACCACCGTCGCCGATTTCTTGTACGGCCGCCCCGGCACGAGCCCCAGCTCGTTCATCGCGTACAACACCCGCCGGTGCACGGGCTTGAGTCCGTCGCGCACATCGGGCAGCGCGCGCGACACGATGACGCTCATCGAATAGTTGATGAACGACTCTTTGATCTCTTCGTCGATGAGCCGGGAAACGATGCGTTCGCGGTTGTTCGGGGCGGTCATGCGGGTACGGCGGAGGAGAACGATTGCGGGAAGGTCATGGCCCGAAATCTAATCCGCGCGGAGGCCGCGGACAACGGGCGACCGGCAATCTAAGCTCTTGCAGGTTCGCGGCTTACGAAGCAGGCTCATCCGCGATTCTACTGGACTAGCGTCGCGTCCGCTGCCGGCCGCCCTCGCCACCCATAACTTCGCGCACCGCGGCCGCGTCTTCCTCGCCTAACCCGGCCTCGACGGCGCGCGCGAACTGCTCCCGGATCACCGCCGTCGCCGGTAGAGCAAGCCCCTGCTCCGCCGCACTCGCCAACACCAGATCCAGATCCTTGAGCATGAGACGGGTGCTGAACTGCGCGTCGTACCGGCGCTCGAACAAGAGCGGCGATTTGTAGCCCACGAATGGAGACGCGAGCACGGAGCTCAGGAGCGTCTCGCGGAAGAGATCGAGTGGAAGACCCGACTTATCGGCCGCCGCGATCGCTTCGGCGAGCAGCTCGATCGTGCCGCCCACCAGCAGATTCATCACGAGTTTGAGCGCACTTGCCTGGCCGATCGCGCCGGCGCGGATAATCTGCTTGGCCATCACCAGCACGATGCCCGACACATCCGCCACCGCCGCCGCGTCCCCGCTCACGATGGCCACCAGCGTGCCCGATGTCGCCTGGCCGATGCTCCCCATGACCGGCGACTCGACGTACCGCGCGCCCGCCTTCCCGCACTGCTCGGCGAAGCGCACGGAGTCGGCCGGCCCAACGGTGGACGTATTGATGATCGTGCTGCCCTCGCGCGCGCCGGCCAACGCGCCGCGGCTTCCGCCTAACACAGCCGACACCGCCGCCGGGTCCGACACCATCACCACGATGACGCGCGCTCCCGCCGATGCGTCCCGCGGGCTGTCGGCCACGCGCGCGCCGCGCTTGATCAGCGCGTCCGCGCGACCCGGCGTGCGATTCCACGCCGTAACCAGATAGCCGGCATCGACGAGTCGGTGTGCCATGGGGTTGCCCATGGCGCCCAACCCGAGAAATGCGACCGGTGCCCCGGTATCCATGCCACCAACTTACCACGCCGCCGCCGGACAGCCAGGGAGCGTCCGTTAGTTGCGCGTCCCGCGCCGCACGTCGAAGATCGCGCTCCGCCGGCATCGGGGGCAGATGAGCCACTCGCGCCGCCGAGCATAACCGAGGCCGAACGACCCGCCGCCGATCGGCCGCTTGGTCATCGCCACGTGACAGCGCGGGCACAGTGGCGCGTCGCCCCGCACGAACGCATCGCGGATGCCGGCCTGTTCGGTCGCGTCGTACTGCGCCCGATCAGCCATCGTCAACGGGGAACGATGGCCGCGCTGCGCCATCCTCCTTCTGAGCCGAGTCATCCGGCGCCGACCGGAGCGGGCCCGATGTCGCCTCGATTTCTCCACGGGGTCCGGGATCGCGCTGAATCGCGGACTTGAGTCGCGACAATTCGAATCGCATGTGCATCGCCACCACCGCTCGCCCAACGGTGCCCCATGCAAGCGCGGCAAGGGGCGAACCGCCGTGCACCTCGTACGAACGCCGCACCAGCGTCTCCGCACCATCGGCGACGAAACTCCACCGCTCTTCGCCGCGCCACGGGCCATCGTAGGTGAACGCGACTTCGCGATCGCTCGTCGCCTCGATGACGTACTCGAAGCGCAGGCCGCCGAACAACTCGAGCGCGAAGTGATCGCCGGCGCCTAACACGGGACTCGACGTGTGCGGCACGAGACGGACGTCGGGCGCCATCCAGTCCTGCGCGCGCTTCACCGTGAGGAGCGCGCGCATCGCCTGCGCCGGCGTCGCCGGCACCACGACCAGCTCCTCGATGCGCGTCATATCGTGACCAGCAACGCGCGCACGGCATCCGGAATCGCAACGGTTCGGCGTGCGTCGTAATCGTACATCACCTGCACGGTGTGCCCCTCCGCGACGACGCGATTGTCGTCCGTCGCCCGAATCACGTACGACCACACCCAGGCCTTCGTTCGCACTTCACTCGTCGCGATCTCGATGTCGAGCGGTTGCCCGATCATCGCCTCGCTCACGTATCGGACCGTCGCTTCGGCCACGATGAACGGAAAATCCGCGTCGCCGTGCATCCGATCGACCCACGCGTGGTGCCGCGCCATCTCGAAGTATGTGAGATACACGGCGTTGTTGGCATGTCCTTTCGAATCGTAATCCGCGTATCGCGTTTCGAGCGGGAACCGCATGTCAATCGGCCCCGCCCACGCGCAGCACGATCTTGCCGAAATGGTCGGGCGACGCGAGCCGCTCGTACGCGGCGCGCCCATCCCCCAGGTCGAACACCGAGTCGATGACCGGCGACAGATGCCCGCGCTCGAACGCGCGCAGCATGGCGTCGAGCTCGCGATCGTTGCCCATCGTCGAGCCGAGGATGGACCACTGATTCCAGAAGAGCCGGCGGACATCGGTCTCGACCATCGGCCCGCTCGTCGCGCCGCAGGTGACGAGTCGCCCGCGCTTGCCTAACGCCATGAGCGACTGCGTCCACGTCGCCTCGCCCACCGTGTCCACGACGACGTCCGCGCCGCGCTTGTTCGTGCGCGCGCGCACTTCCCGCGCCACGTCCTGCGTGCGGTGGTTGAACGCGGCGTCAGCGCCTAACGCAAGCGCCTGCTCGAGCTTCGCGTCGCTGCTCGACGTGACCCACACGCGCGCACCGTGCAGCTTGGCAATCTGGAGCGCCGTGAGCGCCACGCCGCCGCCGATCCCCCAGATCAGCACGAGATCGCCCTCGTGCACGCCGGCGCGCGTCACCATCATTCGCCACGCCGTGAGCGCCGCCAACGGCAGCGCCGCCGCGACCTCCCACCGGACGCCGGACGCAATGCGCCGCACGTTGGGCGCCGGCACCACGAGATATTCCGCACACGTGCCCGGCACGTGCTCCCCCAGAATCTTGTACGACACGCACAACGACTGCTCGCCGTCGCGACAGTACTCGCACGTACGATCGCTGAGACCCGGCTGGATGAGCACCCGGTCGCCGACCACGACATCGTGCACGTCCGCGCCGACCGCATCCACGATCCCTGCACCGTCGGAGCCAACGACCCAGCCCGGCGTGATCGTGATGCCGGGCAGACCACCCAACACGAAGAGATCGAGCCGGTTGAGCGCCGCCGCGCGGATGCGTACGCGCACGTCGTTCTGCGTGCGCAACTCCGGTGTCGGAATCTCGCGCACTTCGAGACGGTCGAATCCCCCATGCGACGAGATGGTAAGTGCTCGCACGATGATGTCGTCGAGTTATATTTGGAGTTTGAATGCTACCGAGCGCTCGTGCGCGGAGCAACGCGCGGTACAATTCAGTTCTACCACACGTGTCAACGCTATGATTTCGATCAAGGTGCCGCCGCTCGGTGAATCGATCGTCGAAGCGACGGTCGCGCGCTGGGTCAAGCGCGAGGGCGACACGGTTGCGCAAGGTGATACCGTCGTCGAGCTCGAAACCGACAAAATCACCGTCGAAGTTCCGGCGCTCAAAGCCGGCACGCTCGTCAAGCGCCTCCACCAGGAAGGCGATGTCGTCAAAGTAGATGACGAGCTCGGCCAGATCGACGAGACGGCCACGGCATCAGCGCCGCGCGCCGGAGCAGCGTCGGCCGCAGTCGGTGCAGCATCGTCCGCGCCCGCTGCCACCGTAGCGCCGCCGGCGCCGCCACCACCGTCAGCGCCTGCGCCGACACGCGCCTCACCGGCCGCTCGTCGCGTCGCCGACAACGCCGGAATCGACCTGGCTGCCGTGTCGGGCAGCGGTCGCGGCGGCATGGTCACCAAGAGCGACGTGATCGAAGCACACGCCGACGGGGCACGCGCCCAACAGCCGCGCGCTGCAACCGCAGCTCCTGCGGCTCACGCGGCTCCGCCCGAGCCGGCACGGGCTCCGGCGCCGCGCCCAACGGCGTCGGCGCCCAGCGCCGAAGGCCGCGAGACGCGCGAACGCATGACGACGCGCCGCAAGCGCATCGCCGAAAATCTCGTGCAGGCACAGCACGCCACCGCACACCTCACGACCTTCAACGAAGTCGATATGTCGGGGGTCATGGGAGTCCGCGACCGCCTGAAGGAACGCATCGAGAAGCAGCACGGCGTCAAGCTGACGTTCATGCCGTTTTTCGCGCGCGCAGCGACGATGGCGCTCGCGGCCTATCCGGTTGTGAACGCGCAGATCGACGGCGACACCATCATCTACAGGCACTACGTGAACCTCGGCATCGCCGTCGCGTCGGATCAGGGACTCGTCGTCCCGGTGATCAAGGATGCCGATCGCATGGGGATGATCGAGTTCAGCCGCCAATTGTCGGCCGTTGCCGCGCGGGCGCGCGACGGTAAGCTCACCATGGATGACCTCACCGGCGGGACCTTCACGATTACTAACGGCGGCGTATTCGGCTCGCTGGTCTCGACGCCGATCCTGAACTATCCGCAGGTCGGCATCCTGGGCCTGCACAAAATTCAGGAACGCCCGGTCGCGGTGAACGGCGCCGTCGCGATCCGCCCGATGATGTACATCGCGCTGTCGTACGACCATCGCCTCGTCGATGGCCAGCAGGCCGTGCTCTTTCTCGTGCGCGTGAAGGAGCTGATGGAAGACCCGGCGGCCATGCTTGTCGATTAGGCGCGCGCGGCGCGCGGGAACATCGTCCGCGCGCTTCTCGTTTACTGGTTAGGCAATGGCAGATACGCTTTCTCCCGACGTCGTCGTCATCGGCGGCGGTCCAGGCGGCTACGTCGCCGCGATCCGCGCCGCGCAGCTCGGCCTGTCCACGGTGTGCGTCGAAATGGACGCCACTCTTGGCGGCACGTGCGTGAACGTCGGATGCATCCCGTCCAAGGCGCTCCTGCAATCGTCCGAGCACTTCGAGTTCACCCGCACGCATCTCGCAGACCACGGCGTGAAGGTCGGCGACGTGACGCTCGATCTTCCCACGATGCTCACGCGCAAGGATCGGGTCGTCTCCGCCAACACGCGCGGCATCGAGTATCTGTTCCGGAAAAACAACGTCACCTGGGCGAAGGGGCGCGGCGCGCTGCGCCCGGGAAACGTGGTCGAAGTGCGCGCGGCGGATGGCACGATCACGACCTATCGAGCGCGCGACGTCGTCATCGCGACGGGCAGCGTGCCCATCGCGCTGCCGTTTCTTCCGTTCGATGAAGACCGCGTGCTGTCGAACGTCGGGGCGCTGACGATGCCCGAGGTCCCGCGACATCTCATCGTGATCGGCGGCGGCGTGATCGGCCTCGAGCTCGGCTCGGTATGGCGCCGGTTAGGCGCAGAGGTCACGGTCATCGAGCTCTTGCCGTCGATTCTCGCCGGCACCGATGCCGACGTGGTGAAAGAAGCCGACAAGGTGTTTCGCGCGCAGGGACTCGCGATCCGCACCGGAACCAAGGTCACCGGCGCCACGCGCGACGGCGGCGCCATCCGCATCGAGATCGAATCCAACGGCGCCAGGGAAACGCTCACCGCAGACCGCGTGCTGGTCGCCGTTGGGCGCAAGCCATCGCTCACCGGGATCGACGCGGCAGCGCTCGGACTGGCCGTGGGCGCGCGCGGCGAGATCATCGTCGACAAGCAGATGCGCACGAACCTGCCGCACGTCTTTGCGATCGGCGACGTGGTGGGCGGCCTGCTGCTCGCGCACAAGGCGGAAGAGGAAGGCGTGGTGGCCGTGGAGACCATCGCCGGCCGGCGTACGGAGATGAACTATCGCCCGGTGCCGTCGATCGTGTACACGTGGCCGGAGATCGCGGCCATCGGCCTAACGGAACAGCAGGTGCAGGACAGCGGCCGCGAGTACTGCGTCGGCCGGTTCCCGTATTCGGCGAACGGACGCGCGCGCACGGCGGGCGAGACGACCGGGTTCGTCAAGCTGATCGCCGACGCGCGAACCGATCTGCTGCTCGGCGCGCACATGATCGGACCGACCGTGTCCGAGCTCGCCGCCGAGCTGGTGCTGGCCTTCGCCTACGATGCATCGGCCGAAGATGTCGCGACCACCATTCACGCGCATCCGACGCTGAGCGAAGCGACCAAGGAAGCCGCGTTAGGCGTCGAGGGTCACGCCATCCACATCTAGAGGCAGTTTGCTCGGTGCAGAAAAAAAAGGCGCACGCCCGAGAGCGTGCGCCTTTGTGTCGACCTTCGGTCGCGTCAGCGGCCTTTGGTCAACGCAGCCCCGATCGCCATGCCGACGGCCACGGCACCCGCCGTCGCCGCCATCGCCACCATCGGATTCACCGTCACTTGCTTTTTGTACCACGGAAGAGCGGCCGGCGCATTTTCCGGCAGCGCTTCCATGATCTGGCGGTACACGTGCACCGGCGTCTTCATCTCGCGCCGCACTTCGACTTCCTTCTCGATGCGCAGCCAGAACTCGACGTCGCGCGTGTTACCGTGGGCACGCGCCTCACTCTCCGGCACCTCGCCGTCGAGCCACTCGTTCAGGGTCGCAGTCCGGGTGTCGCCGGCTAACGGGACCTCGCGATCGGACAGCGGACGCGCCGCAGAAGTCTCACGCGTCTTTGGCGTGTCTTCGCTCCGGCGCTCTCGGGGATCAAGGTTATCAAGCATCAGGCGTATTTTTCCTCTAAAAGGACCTGGAGCGCCTCGCGTGCCCTGTGCACGCGCATCTTCAGTGCCCCGACAGTTGTTCCTAACAGATCCGCCATCTCTTCGTACGACCGGCCTTCGACGTGCTTCATGACGAACGCTTCGCGAAGCGACGGCGCCAATTGGGCCAATGCGCGATCCAGATCCGACCGCAGCTCGGTCCGGTCAAGGTCTTCTTCCGGCGTCGCAAACGCGGAGGGTTGATCATCCTCCTCGTAACTCAGATGCGTGCGGCGAATGTTCTTGAGCCAGTCCTTGCACCCGTTCGCCACGATCCGGAAAATCCAAGCATCGAAACGCCCATGCACCTCGGCCAGATGCTGGTACGCTTTTATGAATGACGCTTGAAGGATGTCTTCGGCGACATCCGGACTTCCCGTCATGCCGAGCGCGTGCCGATACAGCGGATCGCTGTAGCGTCTGATGAGCATTCCAAACGCGTTGCGATCACCAGCCAGCACGCGGCCGATCACTTCATGATCCGCTTCCTGCGAATCCGCGGCGCGAGGCGCTATCATCACTGAGGTCGTTTTCACGCCGCTAGTGTAACGCTTCATGCGCCCCCTGGACAGTCCTGACGAACCCGGGAGCGGTCGGACGAGGGTGGCCATGCTCACGGGACGAGCAGAATGGCCGAACGTAACGTCCCGAATGACTACCGAAGTCGCGCATGATAGAGAAGCTCCCGTAAGGCATCCACGCGGTAGCGTCGCTTCGCGTGATCGCTGTCGGCGCGGTACCGCCGGTATTCGCGCACGAACCGGCGGCTTCGCCCATCGATCGAGGCCGCATCCAGAATCCGCTGCACCGCGGCCTCACTGAGCAACCCTTCCGAGTTGTAGCTGAGCAGCACATGTCGGGCCCGCGTCGTCGCGAGCAAATCGCGCAGCGCGCGCTCGGCTCCTCTGGCCGAGCACCATGCGCTTCGTGTGGCGCCTGTTGCATCGCGCACCAGTCCCGTCTTACCGCGAACGACGGGCGCCTCTGAGAACCAGCCGCGCGCGATGATCTCTGGGATATGGTAGTAGCCGGCGTACTGGCGGCTGTTGTACGGCGGGTCGACGTAGAGCAGCTCGATCGGTCCGAGGCTCGATGCCACCGTCTGGGCGTCCTCCAGATGCGCAGTGGATCCGCGCGCACCTCGAAGCGGCAGTCGCGGCTCGAGATCCAGCGCTCGCTTCGCGTTGGGCTGCCACGACTTGATGTACGCCGCGTACACACCTGCGGTGTTGGCGACACGATCCGCCGCTTCGAGCAACGCGGCGAGGAGCATGTAGAAGGCGTCGTCGCCGATCAATCCTTCCTTATGCCACTCGTCCAGCCGCGCGCGAATCGCATCGATGCGCATCGCGTTTTCGTCGGTGAAATACATGCGGCCGCCCGCCGGCGCATAGTGCGCCGCAATGAATCCTCGTGCTGGCTCGAGCCACCGCGCGAGGTATTCGCACACGACCGGTACCGCACCGTGTCCCCGTCGCGTGACCGCCGCTCGAAACCGTTCCGAGCGCATGGCGCGACGAACGTCCGGATCGCCGGCGCGCAGCTCGGCAAAACTCGGCACCCGCTGCGACACGACGTACGCGCGCTGAAGGACGTACGAGTACGTCATGATGTCGCTCGACGCGACGCGCCAGCCGGCGGATTTGAGCGCGCGACCAACGACGGCTGTGCCCGCGCATGCATCGTGGGCCGCCCCCGGACCGATGCCGAGCGCGGCGACCGTCTCCAGGATGAACGGCAGGAGCCGCGTCTTGTTACCGATGTAGCGCACGATGCTCCGCGGAAGACGGCGCGTGCCCGAGCCGTGCGTTAGTCACTGGAACACGGCCCAACCGCGCGCGCGGATCTCGGCGCCGTGCTCATCCAGGCGCGGCGGAGGATAGCGGATGGTGCCCGGCACCGACGGGCCGACGCCGGTGAGGGGCGACGCCTGAGCCTCGCGCAGCGCCTCGAGCACGGTGAGCACCATGCCGCATGGCACACCGGCACGGTCGAGCGCGGCAGCCACGTCCGCGGCCGAGCGCTCCCTGACGCGTCCGGCCACGGCATCCACGACACGATCGCGCTGCTCGACGCGTCCGGCATTCGACGCGAGACTGGCATCGTTCGCCAGATCATCCAGTCCTAACGCACGGGCGCACGATCTCCACTGCGCGTCGTTGCCGACGGCGATCACGATGGGGCGGTCGCGGGCGTCGAAAAGCTCGTAGGGCACGAGATTCGGATGGGCATTGCCCCACCGCCCGGCGTCGTGCCCCGTCACCAGCGCGTTCTGCGCCACGTTCACGAGCGCCGCCGCTGCGCTCTGCGCGAGTGAGGTGATGACGTGCCGGCCCTCACCCGTACGCGCGACCGAGACTAACGCAGCCAGCGTAGAGATCGCCGCGTCTTTGCCGGCTATGACGTCGGCCAATGCGACGCCGACTTTCATCGGCCTCCCTCCGGGCTCGCCGGTAATGGCCATCCAGCCGCGCTCGGCTTGCACCACATAGTCGTAGCCTGGCCGGACACTGTCTGCACCGAATCCGGTAATGGTGCACCACACGAGTCGGGGGAACCGTGCGCGAATCGGTTCCGGATCGAGTCCGTATCGCCGGAGTGTGCCGGGGCGGAAGTTGTCGACCACGACGTCCGCGCCGGCAATGAGCTCTTCAATGAGTGCGCGATCGCGGTCGGTGCTCAAATCGGCCGCAATACTCTTCTTATTGCGATTGATGCTGAGGTAGTAGGCGCTCTCTCCGCGGTCGTCGAATGGCGGCCCCCACGTTCGAGTGTCGTCACCGACCTCGGGACGTTCGACCTTGATGACGTTTGCGCCGAGGTCGCCGAGCATCATTGTGCAAAGCGGGCCTGCGAGTACTCGGCTCAGGTCGAGGACGTTGGTATCGAGCAGTTGACGCGTTTCTGTCGCCATAAGAGCGCTATGCTGTGGTAGCGAAAATGCCTAGATGATCGTTCCGCATGGGGAACGCACGGCAACTGCGATCTTCCGAACCTGCGGTCAACGACTTGCGTAGCTACCGTGAAATCATATACTTACCGGCGCTTGACCAACGGTTGGGACGAGGATGTCGTAGCGCCCCTCATTGCGCCCGCGATCCGACCTTCGTTTGCCCGCGTCGTCACACACGCTGCGTCACTTACTGCCAGATAGGGAGCGCACTACTCGTATGGTGGACAAGCCGCCAGCCGCAGAAACGAAGGCCCCCGACCTCCCACCGGCAGCACCGCCGGCGCAGCCAGGTGTCCCGCGGCGAGCCCCCGGACACCGCAGCACCGACGCGCGCGACACTGTCGCCGAAATGGCGCTCAGGGCGCAAGAAATCAGTCAAGAGGCCGGCAGCAAGATCGCCCAGGCGATCAAGGATGTCATCAACGCTGCTGCCGGACTCGCCGGCTTCGCCATCGAAAGTGCGCGGGACATCGTGCAATACATGGTGCGGCGTGGCCAGATGACGCAGGAGGAGGCCGATCGGATCATCCGTGAGGTCGAGGAAGCGCACGGCAAGCGCAAGCCGGCCGCGAAGCAGGCCGCGTCGCCTCCTCCCATCGCGGCCGTGCCGGAGCCGCCGATCAAGAAAATCGCGCCGCCAGCGGCAGCCGAGAAAGCGCCCGTCGCGCCTCCGCCGGCTCCCAGGCCAGATCAGAAGGCGGCGAAGACTGCGCACGCAGCGCACACGGCAAGTCGGCCAGCCGGGAAAAAACACACGGCTGCGTCCCACCCGAAGACAAGCGCCAAAAAAGCGGCGAAGAAAAAGCGCTGAGTCATGACGCGCCGCGCGCAGAGATCCCGCGCGCGGTGGCAATCCAGTCGAGAAATCGCGCCATCGCGACTGTGTCGTCCAGCGAAAACTCGGCCGACGTATGCGTGTGAGCGTCGTGCCCCACCCGCACGGTGACCGCCGCAGGGATCTCCGCTCGCAGCCGCGCAAAGGCATCCTCGTCGGTGGCGTCGTCGCCGGCGTAGAGCACGGCGCCTGGACCGCCGCCGATGATCTCGTGCGTTAGGCTAATGGCGGCCGTGCCTTTGTTGATGTCGGCGTTGGGCCGGAGCTCCAGCACCTTCTTGCCCTCCAGCATGCGGAGTCCGTGGGCGTCAGCCGCCGCGCGCACGGCGTCGCGCAGCGGTGCGGCCACCGACGGCGCGGCGAGCCGAAAGTGCACGCTCACTGTCCACTGCTTGTCCTCCACGATCACGCCCGGCATCGACGCCACAACGGCCGCGATCGATTGCAGCGCCGCTTCGATCGCGCCGCGCGCGTCGCCTAACGCAGCGCCGGCCACCACGCGCCCATCGGGCCGCAGCACCTCGAACCCGTGGTTGCCGATGATCCACGCGCCGCGGACGCCGGCGATTCGCGTGACATCGGCCGCCGCGCGACCGGACACGAACGCGACGATCACATCCGGCTGCCCGGCCAACGCCGCGAGCAGTCGCCGCGTCTCGCCGGGCACGGCGGCATCCTGGGGACGCGGCGCGATCGGAGCCAGCGTGCCGTCTATGTCGAGCATGGACAGGAGCGGCGACCCGCTCAGCCGCGCGGCGACATCGGCGGCCACGGGAAGCAGCGGACGCGTCACGCCGCGCCGGTTTCCTGCGAACGCTCCGCGATGATGGCCTCCGTTCGGCTGAGCACGGCGGCCAGCCAATCGAAGATGGTTCGGCTGCGCAGTTGCGTTCGCATGCGGTGCATGCGGACGCGCCGCTCGCCATCGCCCATGTTCACGGCGCGGCGAATGCCTTCCACGAAGCCATCGATGTTGAACGGGTTGATGAGCACCGCGCCGTCGATCTCCTCGGCG
This sequence comes from Gemmatimonadaceae bacterium, assembly GCA_036273715.1. NCBI lineage: Bacteria > Pseudomonadati > Gemmatimonadota > Gemmatimonadia > Gemmatimonadales > Gemmatimonadaceae > Gemmatimonadaceae bacterium. The sequence continues at coordinate 34,396 of DASUHB010000048.1, read as the reverse complement.
GCCCCGGTGAATCGGCTCAGCACCAGCACGCCGCGCTCTTCGATCTGACAGGCCACGAATTCTTTCGCCACCAGGTTCATGCCGTCTTGCAGCGACGACACCAGGCACAAGTCCGCGGCGCGATACACACCGGCCAGCAGTTCGGCGCTCACGTTCTCGTGCACCAGCACGATCGGCGTCCACGTCCGCGTGCGGAAGCGCGCGTTGATCTCGAGCACGCCACGCACCATCTCCTCCTCGAGCGTGCGGTATGCCGAGATCTCCGACCGCGACGGCGTCGCCACGAGGAGGAACGTGAAGCGTTCTCGCATCTCGGGGTGTTGCTCCCAGAGCAGCCGCAGCGCGCGCAGACGCTCCGGTATGCCCTTGGTGTAGTCGACGCGGTCCACGCCCACGCCTAACCGGCAATCGTTCTTGGCGTATCGCGAGCGCAGCCGCTCGGCGAGCGCCGCATTCACCGGCGTGGCAGCCATTCGCTCGTAGCGGTCGACGTCGATGCTGATCGGATACACGCCGATCTCGACGTCACGCCCGTCGAATCGCACCGTGAACGTCTCGGCGTCGATCTCGGCCTCGGGGATGAACTCGGCCACGCAACCGAGGAAGTTGAGCGCATACCGCTCGGTGTGGAATTCGATCAGATCGTTGCCGAGCAGTCCGCGCAGGAGCGCTTCATCGACATCGACGGGCAGCAGGCGGAGAATGTCGGCTGGCGGAAACGGAATATGCCAGAACTGATGCAGCAGCTGCGGCTCGACGAGGTCGCGGATCATCGAAGCAGCGAGGCCGAAGTGATAGTCCTGGATCCAGACGACGGGCCTCTTGTCCGCGCGCCGAATTTCATCGGCCACGGCGTGCGCGAACTTCGCGTTCACGTGCTGATAGCGCTCCCAAAACTCGTCGCGATACGAGAAGTGCTGTACGAGCAGGTGACACAGTGGCCAGAGCGAGCTGTTGGCGAAGCCCAGGTAGAAGCCATCGACGTCGGCGGCGTCCAGGAAAACGCGGCGCAGCGTGTATGCGTTAGTCTGTGGGGGCACGCGCAAACGTCCGTGCGCATCGGCGGTATGTTCATCGGCGCTGCCGGAGCCCCATGCCACCCAGACGCCGTGGGTCGCTTGCATGGTTGGATCGAGCGCGGACACCAAGCCACCCGGCGGTTGCCGGACCTCGATCGCGCGTTCGCCGCTCGCGCCTTCGACGAACCGATGCTCGTACGGCTCCCGGTTCGAGAGCATGATGAGCGTCCGATCAACGAGGTATCGCGAGAGATCTGGCATCGGGCACCTGGCAGACGCACGAGAGGACAGGAAACTCTATCATGGCCATCATGCAACAGTCTGGCAATCGAGCGGCCAGGAACTAGTTTTCCATTTCCCACCGCCTCGAACCCCGCTACGTATGATGGAATATGCACTCGCTCCGACGGTTTAGCGCTCGTCGCTGTATGGGACGTCACGTTGCACGCCGGCTTTCGAGCTGAACCGTGCGTGAGGTGACAGCGCGCGCGCCGGTGCGCATCGACTTGGGTGGCGGTTGGACGGACGTCCCGCCGTACCCGCAAGAGGAAGGCGGCTGCGTCTGCAATCTCGCGATCGCGCGTTATGCGACCGCGCGCCTCGCGGATCGCGGCGTTGGGCTGCACGTGAATGCGCACGAGGAAGACCAGGCCTTACCGCTCGCGGCGCTGGAGCGGGCCGGCGTTTCACACGTGTCGCTCGATCTCCGTAACGATTTCCCGCGCGGCGCGGGGTTGGGTGGGTCGTCGGCGGCCGGGGTCGCGATTCAAGCCGCGCTCTCGTCGTGGCGCGGCGAGTCGCCCGAGGCAACCGCGCTCGCCGAGCGCAGCCGTGCGGTCGAGACGGAAGGGCTGCACGTGCCCGGCGGGAGCCAGGACCACTACGCTGCTGCGTTAGGCGGCGCGCTCGAGTTGCGTTTCGGCGCGGCAGTCGAGGCGCGGCGGATCGCGCTGCCGGCCGCGCGCCGGGCGGAAATCGAGCGGCGGTGCATCGTGGGGTTCACCGGCGAGTCGCGGCTCTCGGGGCGCACAATCACCGCGGTAATCGAGGCGTATCGCGCACGCGAGCCGCGCGTGACCGCGGCCCTGGCGCGGATGAAGGCGCTCGCCGCGCGGATGGCGCAGTCGCTGGAGCACGGGTCGATCGATGAGCTGTCGATGCTGGTCGACGAACACTGGCATTTTCAGCGCAGCCTGCACGCGCGCATTTCCACGCCGGGCATCGAGCGCGTCCTCGATGTGGCGCGCCGTGCGGGTGCCACCGGCGGCAAAGCGTTAGGCGCGTCGGGCGGCGGCAGCGTCCTGGTGATCGCTCCCGAAGCCGCGGTCGACGCGGTCCGCGCCGCCGTGGCATCTGTGGCCGTGCCGCTCCCGTTCACGATCGACCTGGACGGCGCGCGGCTCGTCGACATCGCGGTGCCCGCATGACGGTCGCGCCCGGCGACGCGGTGGCGCTCGCGAAGACGCTCGTGCGCGTCGATTCGCGCAACCCATCGCTCGTACCCGGCGCGCCGGGCGAAGGACCCGTCGCGCGCGCCCTCGCCGAAGTGTTACGCTCGTGGGGCATCGCCGCCGACGTCGTCGACGCCGGGCCTAACCGTCCGAACGTCGTTGCGCGCGTCGGGCGGGCCGGCGGACGCACGCTCATGTTCAACGGCCACCTCGATGTCGTCGGAACGGACGGCATGACGCACGAGCCGTTCGCGGCGAACGAACGCGATGGCTCCATCTGGGGCCGCGGATCGTCCGACATGAAGGGCGGCGTGGCCGCGATGTGCGCCGCGGCGGCGCGCGCCGCAGCGAACGGACTGGATTGCGAGATCGTTCTCACGGCCGTCGCCGATGAGGAGTTCGGCAGCTTCGGCACGCGTGCCCTGATCGCCGGCGGCGTGCGGGCCGATGCGGCGATCGTCACCGAGCCGACGCGCCTGGCCATCGCGCCGGCGCATCGCGGCTTCGTATGGACCACGGTCACGGTGCGCGGTCGGGCGGCGCACGGCAGCCGCTACGACGTGGGCATCGATGCGATTCGTCACGCGGGGCTGCTATTGGCCGAGCTCGATGCGCTCGAGTCGAGCGAGCTCGTGCGTCGTACCCACCCGCTGCTCGGCCGCGCATCGTGGCACGCGTCGACGATCGATGGCGGGTTAGGCATGTCGACGTATCCGGACCGCTGCACGCTGCGCATCGAACGGCGCACGCTGCCCGGGGAGACGCCGGAGCAGGCGGTGGAGGAAGTGCGTGACGCGTGCGCACGCGTGCGTGCGACGCATCCGTCGTTCGACGCCGTCGTTGCGTTAGACCTGGCACAGAATCCGAGCGACGTCGCCGTCGATGCGCCCGTCGTGCGGCGGCTCGGCCGCGCGCTGACGTCGATCGGCGAGCCAACGCGCGTCGAGGGACTGAGCGCCTGGACCGACGCGGCGTTGCTGAACGAGGCGGGCATCCCCGCCATTTGCTTCGGGCCGGGCGACATCGCTCGAGCGCATGCGGCCGCCGAGTGGATCGAGATCGACGAGATCGAGCGAGCGACGCGTGTGCTCACCACCCTCGCCGGCGCCTGGGCCCGCGACGAAGATGCGGTATGGCGTACTTGACGCCGGCGGACTACGATGCCCTCGAGCGCGCGATCGCAGACGCGACGCGTGTCGTGGTCATGCGGCGCGGCACCGAGTACGTGATCGTCCCGCGTCGGCTGCGCACCGAAGGCCGGCGCGAGGTGATCGAAGCGACCAATCCAACCACCGGCGAAGCGCTCGCATTTTCGCTGGACGACATCGACACGATCAACGTCGTTCGTTAGGACGGCGCCATCCGGATTTCACACCGAGGCTGCAATCTGTGCTCATCGCGATTTACGCGGACGAATCCTGCCTCGGGAACGGCCGCGAAGGCGACAACCCCGGCGGCGCCGGCGGGCTCATTGAGATGCCGTCGGCCGATGGCGGGGGACGCCAGCCAATCCGTCGCGACTACTGGCTGGCCGAGCCCGCGACGACCAACAACAGGATGGCGCTGCGGTCGGCGATCGAAGGCCTCAGACTCGTCGGGCTCGACGGGTCGGCACAGCACGTGGTTTTCACCAGCGACTCTCGCTACCTCGTCGACGGGATGACGTCGTGGGTCTACGACTGGGCCCGGCGCGGGTGGCGTCGAAAGACGGGAGCGATCGAAAATGTCGCGTTGTGGCGCGAGCTCGTGGACACGGCTCGCCGGCACCGCATCGAGTGGCGGTGGGTGCGCGGCCACGCCGGACATCCGCAGAACGAGTACGCGAACGTCCTCGCGACGCGCGCCGCGGCGCGCCAGCTGGGCTCGAACGGCATGATCGACTCGGAGTTCGACACGTGGCTCGCGTCGGAGCGGGAGCGAGGCCGGGTGACGATCGCGCCAGATCCGATGCCCGATCCCGCGACGTTCAAGCCGGCGCGACCGTTACCGGCCATCGAAACGGAAAGTCTCTTCTGAGGTCCATTCTCAGAGGAGACCCCAGTGCGGAAGGTCATGATATTATTGGTTCTTGGTGTCGCGTTGGGCTATTGGTGGGGATGGACGGACGCGCAAGTGAACCAGGACGATGTCGTCACGCGGCTGGTGAACCGTGCGGGCGGGAAGACGCGCTCATCCATCACGTCGAACGCGGACAAGACGATGGACAGTCTCGAACGACATTGACCCTTCCCACACCGTGTGACGGCGCCCGATGACCGCTCCGCGCTTCTCGTTACTCAGTGTATTGGTTCCCTGCTACAACGAAGAAGCAACCATCGAACGAACCGTCGACGCGGTGCTCGCCCAACGCAGGCGGCTCGAGTCGTTGGGCCTGGCCCTGCAGGTTGTGGCCGTGGATGATGCATCGGACGACGCGACGTACGACCGGTTGACGCGCAAGAGCGAAGTCGAAGGGGAACGGCTCGTCGTGGCCCGGCACGCCGAGAACCGGGGCAAAGGCGCCGCGATCCGCACCGCCCGACAGAACGCGACCGGCGACATCGCCATCATTCAGGACGCCGACCTCGAGTACGACCCGAGCGACATCCCGGCGATGATCAAGCCGATTCTCGATGGCCAGGCCGACGCGGTCGTCGGCACGCGGTTCGGCGGCGGCGGCGCGCACCGCGTGCTCTATTTCTGGCACCGGGTCGGCAACCAGGGCCTAACGCTACTGTCCAACATGTTCACGAACCTGAACCTGACGGACATGGAAGTCGGGTACAAGGCATTCACGATGGAAGCGTTCCGCCGGATGCATCTGACGAACTCGCGGTTCGGCATCGAGCCGGAAATCGTCGCCCGCCTGTCGCAGATGGGAGCGCGCGTGTACGAAGTCCCGATCAGCTACTACGGGCGCACGTACGCCGAAGGGAAGAAGATCACGTGGAAGGACGGTGTGGCCGCGCTCAACCACATCGCGCGCGCGCACCTCTCGTCGCGCGCACAGGAACGGCTGCCCGGCGTCCGCGCCTGAACGCGCCGCGCGGCGCGCTCTTCCGTTAGTACCGCACGAACGCCGGGCTAGTGTCTGCCGGCGACCGGCGCGGGCGATAGCGATACCAGGTGCGGTCGCCGAACCGCGCGCGCAGCTCGTCGTTGCGCACACCCAGATCGCGAACGAACACGACGTCGCCGCCGACGCGACCATCGGGTCCGACGTGATTCAAGGTGAGAAACGGCGGGTAGAGGCTCATGCCCACCGAGTCCGCCTGCGCTTGGGCGACGCACGGCGCCGGCAGCGCGGTTGCGCCGACGAAGCGGAGCGTCACGTCCGGCGTGACGTCGGCCCGCAGGCGCAGCTCCTGGCGCGCCGCGCGAGGCGTCGCCACCGCGAGGCGCGCCGCGAGGCCAACGGTGTCTGCCGGCGGGTGTCGCTCTTCCGCTTCGGTCGCCAGCTCGAGCGCACACGCGTCGGACGTGGCAAGCAGGTGCTCCGCATCGGCGCGCGACACGCCGATCGCCCACATGCGCGCCATGAGCCGCGCGCCCCATCCTTCGTGCACGAAGACTAACGCACGGCCGAGGTGGGCGTCGCGTGTCTGCGCCGCGAGATCGGCCTTCAGCTCCCACTGGCCATCGCGATACTCGGCGAGCCGCGCCGGAATCCCGACGGGACCGGCGAGCCCTGTGAGCGCCACGATCACGGCCAGGGGCATCACCGCGTAGGCCATCGTCCGCCCAACGGAGCCGGTACGCGCCGCGATCGCGCCGGGCGCGCGCGCCGCCAGCAGCACGAACGCGGGTACCGCCGTGTAGAGGAATCGCGGGCCGAGAAAATGTCCGTTGTGCCAATAGAGAGCGTACGCGATGAGCACGGTCAGGATGATGGCGGCGAGCAATGCATCCCAGGACGTCGGCCGGCGCAGCCACGCGAGCGCAACAATCGGTGCGAGCAGCGCAGGGATAGGCCACTCGAACAGGTACATGTCGAGCTTCATCAGATAGAGGGACGCGAGCACGAGCGCGCGGCGCGGGGTGTGTGCGTCGCCGAACGGACTCGCATGGAACCCGAGCCCGTGATTCGCGCCCCACATCACCGCGTAGCCGAATCGGAGCGGGGCGCCCGTGGTATGCGCGTTCGCCCACAGGAGCAGCGCCACGGGCACGATGCCGGCCACGCACTGCACGGCGATTTCCGGCCACCGCTGCTTCGCGCGGAAGAGCACACTCAATTGGTAGAGCCCGCACGCCACGGCCACCGCCAGCGCGTCGAGCGGGCGCACCGTCGCCATCGCGCCTAACGCAGCACCGATGATCGCCGCCTGGACGCAGGCCGCGCGGCGCGACGCCGCGCTCGCCCACGCCGGGAGCGCCGCCAGCGCCAGCGTGGCCATCGCCAGCGCCGGCACGTGATTCTGCTCGCTCGCGCCCATGAACAGGAAAAACGGCGCCGCCAGCAGCAGCAGCGTCGCGCCGCGGGCAAACGATTCGCCGTACGCGCGTTGGGCAAAGCGGTAGACGTTCCGGATCGTTAGCGCGATCAGCAGCGGATTCACCAGCCAGACAGCGCCTAACGCAAGACCGGCCGCCAGCACGAGCGGACCGCCGATGGGAAACTGCGAATACCATCGGCCGCCGGCATCGATCACGTTCATCGCCGAGAAGAACGCCGGGTCCGCCTCGGTGGGGATCGACAGGTGGCCCGCCAGCAGCATCCGCGCGTGCCAGAGCTGCGCCATCTCGTCGATCGACTGCGGCTGGCGGTTGAAGCAGTACCACGCCGCGCCGGCGGCCAGAAGAAAGCCGGCCACGCACACAAGCGACAGAAACACACGCGACGACGGCGCCATCACGATTGCGCACACGCGCGCACCGATGCGCTCGGCACCTTCGCCCAGCACCCGCGCGATCACGTAGGCCGCAACGAACACGCAGGCTCCGGCGAACGTCCAGAGCCACACCACGTCCGACCACCACGGCAGCGAGCCGGCCGCGAGCAAATTCGCGACCGGCACCAAGCCGAACAGCACGAGAATCGACGCGGTGGTGCGCGCGATCAGGCGCGGAAGAGATGATGTAAACTGCAGTGCGGTGGCTCCGGCGTCAGAACCGCGCCCTTGCGCGAGCGCGGGCCGTCCCGCCTATAATTGGCAGGACGGTGCGTCCCACTTCTTCATGGAATCGGGCATGGATGATCTCGACCGGCTCTTTCGACGTCTCGTGGAGAACATACGTAACGGCTATCCGGCCTACCTCACGCACCACTTCGAGGTGTCGGAGCTCTACCAGAACTTGATTCCGTATCGTCACAACCGGCGCGAGACGGGAATTGAAACCAACCAGGACTACGAGGTGGCGCTCTGTCGCTTGCTGTCCGGCGAGCGCGGCTACCTCGCAGTTGACGACGCGATGGCCGGTGCGATACGGGCCGAGCTCGCGACCATGAATCCGAATACCGCGATTTTTCGGGAGTTCGCGGCGTCGCGCATCGCCCTGCTCGCCGGTGCGCAGCAACGCGCCGATGAAATGATGGTGGACGAGAGCGGACTCCCGGACGCCGCGTCGGGCAGCGCGGGATCTCGGACAACGGCTTCGTCCTCCCCCGCGTCGCCGATGTCGTGGGCGACGCGAGGATCGAGCACCGGTGTGGCCACGACGATTCAACCCACCGCGAGCGCGGCGGCCTCGTCGTCGACGAGGTCGCGTGACGATGCCAACTGCCGATACTGCGGCGGGAATCTGCCCGATGGGCGCCGCGTCGCCTTCTGTCCACATTGCGGACAGAATCTCACCATCCAACGGTGTCCCGCGTGTGGAACGGAGCTCGAGATCAGTTGGAAGTTCTGCATCACGTGCGGGCGCGGCATCGCCACGGCATAATGCGGCACGTCGCCGCGTGCGCGGTGGTGCTCTGGACGGCGCTCGCCGCGTGTCACGGTGAAAGCAAAGGTGGGCGCGTACCGATCGATACCGCGGCCGCGATGCCTCTCGCCGGCACCGCGAGCGCCGAGAGCACGGTTGCCGCGCCGGTACCCCTCGAGAGCGCGAACGTGGCTCCCGCGGCTCCCGTGGTAATCGAACCCGCAGATTCCGCGGCTGGCTACGCACTTTATCATGGACGCGGCAGGTGCTTCACGTGCCACGGCGGCTTGGGACGCGGCACGGCAAAGTTAGGCCCCGACCTCACGGACACGACGTGGCTGAACGGTGACAGTTCCTTCGCCGGCATTCGCGGCGTGATCGCCGCGGGCGTCGCCACGCCACGACAATTCTCGGTCGCCATGCCGGCGTATTCAGGAATGCTCAGCGACTCCGATCTCACGAAGCTCGCGGCGTACGTGTACACGCTCTCGCACCCATCGGCGGTGAGCCACGCTCCGCTGCACCCCGATACCGGCGCGGCGCGCGCCGATTCGAGCTCCCGGTTAGGCAAGCCGCGCGGCGACACGACTCGCCCGAACAGCCGGTGACCCGCCGCCTCGCGGTCATCGCCGGCGACGGCATCGGCCCCGAAGTGGTCGGCGAAGCGCTCAAAACGCTCGCCGCGGTCGAGGACGTCTTCCATCCCGGCATCGACGTCGAGCGTCTGCCCTACAGCGCCGACCACTATCTCGCCACGGGCGTGACCATCGCGCCGGCCGACATGAAGCGCCTCGGTACCGATTTCGACGCCATTCTGTTAGGCGCGCTCGGCGACCCGCGGGTGCCCGGCAACGAGCACGCCCGCGACATCCTGCTCGGCATGCGGTTCCAACTCGACCTCTACGTCAACGAACGCCCCGCGCGGCTCATCGACGAGCGACTCACTCCCCTCAAGGGCAAGACGACGCGCGACCTGGACCTCGTCGTATTTCGCGAAAACACCGAAGGGCTGTACGTGTCCGTCGGCGGCACCTTCAAGCAAGGGACGCCGGATGAAATCGCCATCGCCGAAGAACTGAACACGCGCAAAGGGGTCGAGCGCATCGTGCGGTACGCGTTCAAGTGGGCCGCGGACCACGGCAAGACGCGCGTCACCATGGCCGACAAGGCCAACGCGATTCAGGCCCACCATCTCTGGCGACGCGTCTTCGAAGAAATCGGACGCGAGTATCCCGGTATGCAGCGCGACACGCGCTACATCGACGCCATGGCGATGGATCTCATTCGCACGCCCGAGTCTTTCCAGGTGATCGTCACGGGCAACCTCTTCGGCGATATCCTCTCCGACCTCGCGTCGATGCTCGTCGGCGGACTCGGCCTCGCGCCGAGCGCGAATCGCCACCCTGGCGGCGTCACCATGTACGAACCGGTGCACGGGAGCGCGCCGCCCCTCGCAGGCAAGAACGTGGCGAATCCCATGGCTGCCATCCTTACGGTCGCGATGATGCTCAGCGACTTCGGCGCGGACGATGCGTCTCGAGCGGTCGAGCAGGCAGTACATGCAGCGATCGCGCATGGCGTCGGTACGGCTGACGTCGGCGGGAACATCGGCACGCGCGAGGTCGGCGAGTGGATAGCAAGCCGTGTACGCGACGCTCGGAGCCGCTAGCCCGACTGTCGGACGGCGCCCGAAGCAGTTCCCACTGTCTCCGCGACGGGCCATCTTTCAGTCACAGCATTCGCCATTGGAGAACCCGTGAAAACGCAGGGTCAAGCCCGTGATGTCGTGTTCCTGTCCGCCGTCCGGACGCCGTTCGGCACCTTCGGCGGGACACTGAAAGACTTCAGCGCCATCGATCTCACCGTTCATGCCGCGACGGCGGCCATGGAGCGCGCGGCGGTCGAACCGGGCGCCATCCAGCATTCGATCTTCGGCAACGTGATGCAGACGACGTCCGACACGATCTACTTCGCGCGGCACGTCGCCTTACGCTCCGGTTGTCCCAACGAGACGCCGGGGCTCACGGTCAACCGCCTGTGCGGATCAGGATTTCAGGCGGTGGTCAACGGCGCCGAAGAAATTCTGTTAGGCGAGGCGGACGTCTGCCTCGTGGGCGGGGGCGAGTCAATGTCGCAGGCACCGCATATCGCGCGCGGCCTGCGCTGGGGACTGCCGCTCGGCAAGATGCCGCCGCTCGAGGATTCACTGTGGGAAGGACTCAAGGACCCGGTTGCCGGACTCGCCATGGCAGAGACGGCTGAGAAGCTCGCCGTGCAGTACAAGCTCGATCGCGGCTGCGTCGACGAATACGCATTGCGCTCGCAGCAGACGGCTCGTGCGGCGTGGGAATCCGGCGTGTTCGATGAGGAAGTGATCGCCATTCCGGTGAAGAACCCAAAGACGCGCCAGATCGAACAGTTCCGGCGCGATGAGCACATGCGTCCCGACACCACACTCGAGGGACTTGCCCGTCTGAAGCCGGTGTTCAAAGCGGATGGTGTCGTCACCGCCGGAAACGCTTCGGGTATCGGAGACGGCGCCGGCGCACTCGTGGTGAGCAGCGCGGAATGGGCGGCGAAGAACGGTAAGAAGCCACTTGCGCGACTCGTCTCGTGGGGCGTCGCCGGAGTCGATCCTACTATTATGGGGATCGGTCCGGTCCCGTCATCGCGCATCGCGCTGCGTAAGGCAGGCATGTCGCTCGATGACATGGACTTGATCGAAGTCAACGAGGCGTTTGCGCCGCAGGTGTGCGCGGTAGAACGGGAACTCCAGATTCCGCGCGAGAAGTTCAACGTGCACGGCGGAGCCATCGCGATGAGCCATCCGCTGGCCGCATCGGGCGCGCGGATCACGGCGCACCTCATTCACGCGCTGCGTGCGTCCGGCAAGCGGTTTGGGCTGGGTTCCGCCTGCATCGGCGGCGGACAGGGAATCGCTGTGATCATCGAGGCCTTTGTCTGATGCGCGCTCCAATGGCGCGTCACGCCACTCTAGCACTGGATCCATCCCCGTGAGCCGAATCTCAGCGTCGTCCATCGCCCGTGCCGTGGTGCTGTGGTCGTTGACGGCCGTCGCCGTTGCATGCGCTTCGTCCTCGAACAATCCACAGAGCACCGCTGAACCGCTTGCGGCGCGTCCCGATCTGACGTGGCGGATCAGCACCCGTTACCAAGTCGACCTCTGGCTGCACGGCTATGCGTTGCTGCAGAAAGACACGACGCTCGTCCCGTACTTCAAGCCGGGATACCGCGATTCGATCATCGCGTTCAAGAGGAGAGGCAACATCACGACGGCGCTCGACACCGACAAGGATTCGCTCGAGACGCAGCTCAACTCCGACTCGAAGTTGGTCGGCGGACAGTTTCTTGGACTCTATTTCCGCAACTGGGAAAGCACGCAGAAGGCGATCGACGCGTACTTGAAGAGCTCGTCCAGCGAGGAGTCGGCGCGCCGCATGAACATGCGACAGATGGTCGACCCTGATCAGCGGGCCGTGTACGGAATCATTCAAGCGTCCTATTCGACGCCGGCCGAGCGTCAGTGGTTGCGCAAGTTCTCTGCGGCGATGCAGGACGAGAACACCAAGTATTACGCCAGCTGGTGGAGGACGCAGCAATCGCAGCGGGCCCCCATCTTCGCGGCGGTCGATTCGCTGTGGACGCAAACGTACTTCGCCAAGTTCAGACCGTTCCTCACCAAGTCCGGACAGTCGCGCGGCGAGATTCTATTGTCGCTGCCGCTCGACGGCGAAGGCCGCACGTTAGGCGAACCCGGTCGCGGCCCAACGATCACGATCACGTTCCCGGACAGCGTCAGCCGCGCCGTCGATGCGATGTACGTGCTCGCGCACGAAGCGGTTTCGCCGGTGTCGAACGCCGCCGTGAACGACAACACGACGCCCGCCGAAAAGAAGGAAGGCGTCGCCGATCGATACACCAGTCCGGCGGCAGTGCGCGGCGGACTGCAGCTCTTGCAGAAGATCGCGCCGGAGCTGGCGATAGGGTACGCGCGCTACTACCTCGACGCAGCGCACATCTCGTACACGCCCGGGGCCGAGGTCGCGGCCATCGAAAAAGCATTTCCGCTTCGACAGACCATTGCCGAGCAGCTCACCAACCAACTCAACACGGATACGAGCGGCAGCTGAGTGATGCATGGCGGATGAGAGCGGGCTGCCCGCACGACGTCAGCCGCTCGATCGCGCGGCGATGGAGCGGGTCCTGGCGCGCGCGGCCGAGTTGCAGGCGGCCGACGCCGATCCGACGGACACTGCGCTCAACGAAGATCAACTGATCGAAGTCGCGCGCGAGGTCGGTCTCTCGGCCGAGCATCTCAAGCAGGCGCTCGCCGAAGAGCGAAGTCGCGCCCAGGTTCCGGACGAGAGCGGATTGACAGCGCGACTGTTCGGTGCTGCTCACGTCCACGCATCGCGCACGATCAAAGCGACAGCGGCGGCGACGCTGGACCGACTGGACATGTGGTTGCAACGCGAAGAGTCTATGCAGGTGAAGCGTCGTCTCCCGGATCGCATGCTCTGGGAGCCACGCCCCGGCCTGTTCAGCGAGATGCGACGGCTGCTCAACGTGAGCGGCCGCGGCTATTACTTGCGGCCGACGCGCGAAGTCGGGGCGACCGTCGTGCCCGTCGACGCCGATCGCGTCCTCGTGCGGCTCGAGGCCGACCTGACCAACGTGCGGACAGAGCGCGCGGCCTCCGGCGCCGTGCTCGCGGGCGGCGGCGTGTTGGGCACGGGCGCGCTCGTCGCACTCGGATTTTTCGTTCCGGTCGCGATCATTCCCGCGGCGGCGGCGGCCGTCGGTGGCTACTTCGTCGCCCGGAGCCACGCGCCGATCGTTGCGCGCGCCCAACTGGCGTTGGAACAGTTGCTCGACCGTCTGGAGCGCGGCGACAGTCCACCGCGTCCGAACGTGATATCGGCGCTCGACGTATGGCGCTGACTGTGCGCATGCGCGCGAACCGCCCGTCCTAACGGGCCCCGTTTCCACCTCAATCGATCGTCCTCATGACAACCATCAAGACCGTCGGCGTGCTCGGCGCCGGACTCATGGGCTCCGGCATTGCGCAAGTATGCGCCCAGGGCGGATTCAGGACCAAGGTGCGCGAAGTGTCCGATGCGCTGTGCCAGCGCGGCAAAGCGAGCATCGAAAAATCGTTTGCCCGCGCCATCGAGAAGAGCAAAGGCAAGGTCACCGAAGCCGATCGCGACGCCGCCTTGTCGCGACTGTCCTTCACGACGAACCTGCGCGACCTCGCGGATTGCGACATCGTGATCGAAGCCGTGGTCGAAGACATCGAAGTGAAAAACGCAATGTGGAAGGAACTGGACGGTCTCTGCCCGCCGCATACGATCTTCGCGTCCAACACGTCGAGCCTGACGATCGCGGCGATGGCCGCGGCAACGACGCGACCTGGCCAGATGGTCGGTTTGCACTTCTTCAATCCCGTGCCGGTCATGAAGCTGGTCGAAGTGGTGCGCACCGTCACGACGAGCACGGCCACCTTCGACACCGCGTACGCCTTCGCCCGTCAGTTAGGCAAGGAACCGATCGCCGCCAAGGATAATTCGGGGTTCGTCGTCAACCTGCTGCTCGTGCCCTATCTCGTGGACGCGATCAACCAGCTCGAACACGGCGTGGCGACCGTCGAAGACATCGACAAGGGCATGATGCTCGGCACCGGCTATCCGATGGGACCGTTCACACTGCTCGACTTCGTCGGGCTCGACACCACGTACAAGATCGCCGAGATCATGTTCGACGAGTATCGCGAGAAGCGGTACGCGCCGCCGCCGCTGCTCAAGCGCATGGTCCTGGCCGGGATGTACGGCCGGAAATCGGGCAAGGGTTTTTACGACTACACGGTCGATCCGCCGCGCGTGAACGACCTCGGCCTCTAGCCGCGGGCGCCGGGCAGTGCCGCACCTGGTCCGGGACCTCGTCTCGCGCGCTGCCTACAGCGAAGGTGCCGGCATCGCGCGCGCCGTGCCACAAGCGATCGCCATCCCGCGCACGCCCGACGAGGTCGTCGCGCTCGTCCGTTGGGCAGCCGGAACGCGCGCGGCGCTGATCCCGCGCGGGTCCGGCAGCGGAATGGCGGGCGGCGCAGTCGGCGACGAGATCATCGTCGATCTGAGCCGTCAGCGCGAGGTTCACGCCGTCAACCCGGGATCGCGCACGATTGCCGTCGGACCGGGCGCGATTCGCGACGCCGTCGACGCGTCCGCCCAACGCGCCGGGCTTCGCCTTCCGGTCGATCCATCGAGCGGCGCCTTCTGTACGATCGGCGGCATGGTCGCGACTAACGCAGCCGGACCGCACACCCTCCGATACGGACCGATGCGCCGCTGGGTGCGCGCGCTGGACTGCGTGTTCGCCGACGGGCAGCACGCTTCCATTCGCCGCGGCGCGCCGCCCCCGCGAGACGTCCCCGCGGTCCGGCGTTTCCTCGACGACGTGCAGCCGACGCTCGCGACACTCAGGCGCGAGATCGACGCCGCCCATGCAGGCGTGATCAAGGATTCGTCGGGCTACGCGCTCCGACCGTTCCTCGAGAGCGGCGATCTCATCGATCTGCTCGTCGGCAGCGAGGGCACGCTCGCCATGTTCGTCGGCATCGAGTTGGCGCTCGCGCCGGCGCCCGGCGCAACGTCGAGCCTGCTCGCGACGTTCACGACGCTCGAAGGAGCCGTCACCGCCGCCGTGCGCGCCAGAAACTTCGGCGCATCGGCCTGCGAGCTGCTCGACAAGACATTCCTCGATGTCGTCGCCGAGGGCGGCTCCATTCGCTTCGACCACGAAGTCGAAGCTGTGCTGCTCGCCGAAGTCGAGGGCGAGACGGCCGAATCCGCGGAGACGAACGCACATTTGCTCCAACACGCGTTCGCCCAGTCCGGCGCATCGAGTGTGCGGTTGGCGCTCGATCACGACACCGAACACGAGCTCTGGTCGCTGCGCCACGCAGCGAGCCCGATTCTCAACCGTCTCGATCCCTCGCTCAAGTCGATGCAGTTCATCGAGGACGGTGCCGTCCCACCCGAGCGACTTCCCGAATACGTGCGGGGCGTCCGTCGAGCGCTGGAGCAAGTTGGAATTCGCGGCGTCATTTTCGGTCACGCGGGCGATGCGCACGTGCACGTGAATCCCCTCGTCGATGTGCGCCAACCGGACTGGCGCGACCGCATCGAGCATCTGCTCGACGCGATCGTCACGCTCACGGCGTCACTCGGCGGCACTCTCGCCGGCGAACACGGCGATGGCCGTCTCCGCACGCCGCTGCTCTCGCGCGTGTGGCCCGCGTCGCTGCTCGAGGTTTTCGCCCAACTCAAGAACGCGTTCGACCCGGACGGCATGTTGAATCCAGGCGTGAAAGTGCCGCTGGCCGGCCAACGGGCACTCGGCGACATCAAGTACGATCCATCGCTCGCCCCGCTGCCGGCGCTCGCCCGCGCGGCGCTCGACAACGTCGAGCGCGACAGAGCGTACGCGTCCTCGCGTCTCGACCTCGTCGGGAGCGGACGAACGCAAGGCTGATGGCGCATCGCCGGCGCGGCCGCACGACGGTTTCGGCGATTCACCTTGCCGACTAAATTCCCTGCGCTCTCGCCGTCCCGGCCGCATCTCCCCCACGTCGCTTCCGACATGCCCGTCTACATTCACGAGCCGACCATCTCGCTGCTCGCGCGTCCATCGTTCGCCGAGCCGTCGCACCTGCCCGTGAATTGGTTCGGAGAGTCGACCGATGGCGAACGGCTTTCCGAATTCGCTGGACGTCTCTGCTACATGAGCCAGCGCAATCCGGCGAGCAGATCGACTCGCGAGTACATCGAGAACATCAAGCGGCAAGGACACGGAAGCGTTCTCGAGCACGCCACGTATTCTCTTCTCCTCGAGGGAGTGAGCCGCTCACTCACGCACGAGCTGGTGCGTCACCGAGCCGGATTCGCGTACTCGCAGCTGTCGCAGCGCTACGTCGACGAGTCGGAGGCGAACTTCGTCGTCCCGCCGGCCATCATTGGCGACGAGCGACTCGAGACTGCCTGGCGCGAGCAGATCGAATCGGCACAGCGGAGTTACGTGATGCTCGTCGAGGAGCTGATGAAGCGTTACGCCTGGGTCGCGGACAAAGTCCACCGCCGGAAAATGGCTCGCGAGGGAGCGCGCGGCGTCCTTCCAAACTCGACAGAGACAAAAATCGTGGTGACGGCCAACGCGCGCGCGTGGCGAACGATGCTGGAGCTTCGGTCGAGCGAAGGCGCAGAATTAGAAATTCGTCGCGCGGCGGTCGCGGTGCTTCGTCTTCTCTCGAGAGAAGCACCGGCACTCTTTTCCGATTTCGAGATCTACGAAGCAGACGACCGTCGTGAGGCAGCGCGCGTCGCCTACCACAAGGTGTGAGGCTCGCGCCTCGCGATCGCGCGCGACTCGCAGAAACGCATTGCGCGATGATTTCGCTGTTCTTATTTTGCGCGCAATCGTATTGCGATGTCCGGCGACGTGAGTGGAGCGAATGACGCGTATCGGATTCGCCTACAATCAGAAACCAGATGATGACGCGCGGAGCGGCGATGACGAGCCCCGCGCAGATGACGAGCCTCCCAGTTCGTCTCGGCTTCTGTGGTCGCGAGTCGAGCCTTCCTCTCGAGTTGCGGGCGTCATTCAACCGTCGCTCGATGAGCCGGGTCGAAGCAGCACCGACGACGAGTTCGCCGAGTGGGACAGCACCGAGACCATCGCCGCGGTCGAGCAGGCACTCTCTGGCTTAGGCGAAGTCATTCGGCTCGAAGCAAACGCGGAATTTCCGGAGCGGCTCCAGATTGAGCGGCCGGACATCGTGTTCAACATGGCGGAAGGTCTGCGGGGCGTGAACCGCGAATCGCACGTCCCGGCCATGTGTGAGTTTTTCGGGATCCCCTACTCGGGATCAGATCCGTTCACGCTGTCGTTGTGTCTGGACAAGGCGCGCACCAAGGAATGCCTGACGTACCACGGGATTCCGACGGCGCCGTTTCAGGTGGCGAACGACGCGAGCAGTTTCTCCGGCGCGCTCGGCTTCCCGGTGTTCGTCAAGCCGGTGCACGAAGGCTCGTCGAAAGGAATTACCGAACGGAACTACTGCCGGACGCCAACAGAGCTGAGCGAGCAGGTCGCATTCTTGCTCGATCGCTATCGGCAGCCGGTGTTGATTGAGGAATTCTTAGCGGGTGACGAATTCACCTGCGCGGTGTTGGGCAATGGCGGCGAGGCTCGCGTGTTGCCCATCGTCGGAATGAACTTTGATGTATTGCCAAGCGGATCGCTTCCAGTCTACGGCTTCGAAGCGAAGTGGCTATGGGATCGGCCTGAGCGACCGCTCGAGATTTTTGAATGCCCTGCGCGGATCGATGAAGCGCTGCGAGATACGATCGAACGAGTCGTGCTCGCCGCCTACCACGCGCTCGGCTGTCGCGATTGGTCGCGGATCGACGTGCGACTCGATGCGGCAGGCGTGCCCAACGTGGTCGAGGTGAACCCGCTTCCCGGGATTCTTCCCGATCCCGCAGACAACTCGTGCTTTCCCAAAGCTGCGCGCGCAGCCGGAATGAGTTACGACGAACTCATTCAGACATGCGTGCGACATGCTGCGGAGCGGCAGGGCGTGGCCCTGCCACACAACGCTGCACGCCGACGCCGGTCCAGCGTCGCACGTGCGGCGGCCTCGAGCTGAGGTCGCATGCGAGGTCGCGCCGTTTGCGGAGCTCGCGCGTCATATCGACGCGCCTGTTCCAGTGCATCTCGCCGACAGAGGCTCATCACGAGTTGGAGGAGCGCATGAAGATCGCCCTGCTATTCGATGGAGCATCGGCGCTCGGTAAGTCGGCGGACCTCGCGATACTCGAGACACTCGAGTCGATCGAGGCCGTGCTCGTCGCCGACGGCCATCAGGTCACGCGATTCCCTGCCCAACCGGACGGACGTTGGGTCGAACGCATGCGGCGTGGCAAGTTCGACCTCGTGTTCAACATGTGCGAAGGACTCGACGGCGTCGCCGCACTCGAGCCGGCCGTCATCTCGGCGCTCGAAGTGTTGGCCGTGCCGTTCACCGGTTGCTCGTCGTGGACCGCCAGCCTGTGTCTGCGTAAGCACGTCGTCAACGCGTTCCTCGAGCGGGCCGGATTGCCCGTGCCTGCGTTCGCCGTGGTGCATCGCGGCGCGCCCGTCCCCGCTGTCGGGTTTCCAGCCATCTGCAAGCCCGCCGCAGAAGACGCATCGGTCGGCGTCGAGCAGCGCTCGGTCGTTCGCACCAATCGTGCGCTCGCCGCGCGCGTCGAGGCGATGCACGAAGGCTGGGACGAAGTGCTCGTCCAACGGTACATCGACGGTCGCGAAGTCAACGTCGGCATCGTCGGCAATACCGTGCTTCCGCTCTCCGAGATCCGCTTCGACGGACTGCCGAAGCGGATGTGGCGGATCGTTTCGTATCGATCGAAGTGGGTCGCCGGCAGCGATGAAGATGTCGGCGCCGTGCCCACCTGTCCGGCGGATCTCTCGGAAGCGATCAGCGACAAGGTCAAGGAGGTCGCGCTCGATGCGTGGCGACTTGTCGGCGGCACCGGCTACGGCCGCGTCGACATGCGCATCGATCACGAGGGACAGCCGTGGATTCTCGAAGTGAACGCGAATCCCGACATCGCGGCCGATGCCGGACTCGCGCGCATGGCGGCCGCCGCCGGCCTCGACTACGCCGCGCTCATCCGCACAGTCTGCGACGACGCGATGACGCGCCACGTGTTGAACGGCGACGATCGTTGGGCATTGGCCCAACGCTTGTCCGGCGTGATGCCGGAGGTCAGCGACGCCGCGGCGCTGCAGCTCGTCGCCGTTGGTCAACGCTGATCCATGGACGTTCCCCGAGGTAGATGGGACTCGATGCACGCGGCTCGGCGTCATTCGCCAGTCGCGCATCAGGCATCGAGTCCTCTCCCCTCACGACTCGCTCCTCGGCGCCTTCACCCCGGAGTCCGAGTCGCCAACATTCCCACAGCGCCGTCGCCCGTCCCGGCTGCCCGTCGCAGGTGCGACGCCCCGAGCCATCGTCCGGTCCCGACGCGTCCTCCCTCCCCGAGGTCGATCGAAGGCTTCACCCAGCGTGCGCCAGCAGGTCCCGTCTTTCATCGACCCCGACGTAACACCACGATCATCACACGCTCGCCTATCAGGCGGGGAGCCCAATCACCATGAGTGAGTGGCAACGCATCCTGAAGGAAGACAGCATCGCCACCCTGGAGCATTTGGCCGACCGGTTCGGTCGTGACGTCATTGACGTAGAGGCGCTCAAACCGGCCTTCGACAACTTCCAGATGCGCATCACGCCGGCCGCGCTCGAGCAGATCACTGCCGTCGGCGATCCGATGTGGAACCAGTACGTTCCGACGGTGCAGGAGCTCGAGGTCCACGATGGCATTATCGATTCGCTCGACGAAGATGCCGATTCGCCGGTGCCTAACATTACGCACCGCTATCCCGATCGCGTCCTCTTCCTCGTCAGTCCGGTGTGTGCGTCGTACTGCCGGTTCTGCACGCGCCGCCGCAAGGTCGGCGACCCGGAAAAGATTCCGCTCAATCAGTACGAGTCGGCGTTCGCGTACATCCGGGCGCATCCCGAGATTCGCGACATCGTGATGAGCGGCGGCGATCCGATGATGCTCTCGGACCGCCGGCTCGAATACCTGATGCAGAATCTCCGCGCCATTCCGCACGTGGAGATCATCCGCATCGGGAGCCGCGTCACGTCGCACCTGCCGGAGCGCATCACGCCGGAATTCTGCGAGATGGTGAAGAAGTACCACCCGGTTTACATGAACACGCACTTCAACCACCCGCGTGAATTGACGCCGAAGGTGGTCGAGGCCCTGGGCCGCCTGGCGGACGCCGGCGTTCCGTTAGGCTGCCAGACCGTGCTGCTGCGCGGCGTGAACGATGATGTGGCCGTGATGAAAGAGCTGATGCAGCGCCTGCTCAAGGCGCGCGTGCGGCCGTACTACATCTACATGGCCGATCAGGTGGCGGGCGGCGAACATTTCCGCACGACCGTGCAGAAAGGACTGGAGATCGTGCGCGCCCTGCGCGGATGGACGTCCGGGTTGGCGGTGCCGCACTTCGTGATCGACTCGCCCGGCGGCGGCGGCAAAGTGCCGCTGCTCCCCGAATACGTCGAAGAGATCACGGACGACGAAGTCGTATTCCGGAATTACGAGGGCAAGCGGTTCGTGTACAAGCAGCCGCATCTTCCGGTTCCGGCGGCCGCGTGCGCGTCGGACGCCGATTCGCCCGACATCGTACCGATCGAGATCGGCAAAACGCCGCGCCGGAAGCAGGCGGCGCGTCGCAGGAAGTCTGCCAACGGATGACCCATTGCGTAAGGCGCGGCTGCCGCGCCTTACGCTTCCACCAGCTCCTCCGGCTTGGCGGCGTCGGCAATGACCTTCTGCGCCGCCTCGCCCGGAACCTCCTCGTAGCCGCGGAAGCGACGGGTGAACGTCGCATAGCCGTGCGTCATCGAGTTGAGGTGTGTCGCGTAGAGATGCATTTCGGCCTGCGGCACCACCGCCTTCACGATCGTGCCTAACCCGTCCGGCGCCGGCTGCGAGCCGAGGATCTGGCCGCGGCGCGCCGACACATCGCCCATCACGTCGCCCAGGTACTTGTCCGGCGTACGGATTTCGAGCTCGTCCAGCGGCTCGAGCAACACCGGCTTGCACTTCGGCGCAACGACGCGAAACGCGAGAATGCCCGCCATCTTGAACGACATTTCGTTCGAATCGACCGAATGGTACGACCCGTCGAAGCATTCCACCTTGAAGTCGACCATCGGATAACCGGCGAGCACCCCGCGCGCGGCAGCCTCCTGAATGCCTTTGTCGACGGCCGGAATGAATTTGGACGGAATGGCGCCGCCGACGATCTGGTCATCGAACACGT
This sequence comes from Gemmatimonadaceae bacterium, assembly GCA_036273715.1. Classification (NCBI taxonomy): domain Bacteria; kingdom Pseudomonadati; phylum Gemmatimonadota; class Gemmatimonadia; order Gemmatimonadales; family Gemmatimonadaceae; species Gemmatimonadaceae bacterium. The sequence continues at coordinate 13,101 of DASUHB010000048.1, read as the reverse complement.
AGCCTTCGCCGCGCGGCAGCGGCATGAGACGCACCCAGCAGTCTCCGAATTGGCCGCGCCCGCCCGTCTGCTTCTTGTGCCGCCCCTGCCCTTCGCCTTTCCCCTTCAGCGTCTCGCGATATGCGATGCGCGGCTTGGTAAGCTCGGCGGTGACGCCGAACTTCCGCTTGAGCTTCGCCATGGACACTTCGAGGTGGCGTTCGCCCACGCCGGAGACGATCGTTTCGTGCGTCTCCGGATCGTAGTGGGTGGCGAATGTCGGGTCTTCATCGTGCAGGCGATGGAGACCTTGCTGCACCTTCTCTTCGTCGCCGCGCGTGCTCGCGTGCACGGCGAACGTGACTAACGGTTCGGGAATCCGGATGTCGGGCAAGCGGATCGGCTGCTCGCGTGTCGACAACGTGTCGTTCGTGTGCGTGTTCTTGAGCTTGGCCACGCACCCGATGTCTCCGGCGTGCAGACGCGGCACCTCCGTCCGGTCCTTGCCCTGCGAGACGCTCAGGTGTCCGAGCTTCTCCGAGATGTTGCGGCTCGCGTTGTAGACTTCCTGGCCGTTCGCGACCATCCCCGAGAAGATGCGGAAAAACGACACATCGCCCACATGCGGCTCGGTGAGCGTCTTGAAAACCGTTGCTGTGAAGGGCTGGTCGTCGCGGGCGTGAATCTCCATCGTGCGATCGCCCACCGCTCCCGTGAACGCGTGCAGCTCTTCCATCTCGTAGGCTGACGGCATGAGCTCGACGACTTTGGTGAGCAGCGCGCGAGTTCCGTAGGTCAGCTCGGCGGAGACGCAGAACAGGGGAAACAGCTCGCCCTGTTTCATCCCTTCCTTCATCGCAGCGATCGCTTCGTCGCGGGTGATCTCCGTGCCCTCGAGATACCGCTCGAGCATCGAGTCGTCCGTGGCCGCGATCGTCTCGATCAAATCCTGGTAGTAGCGGTCGAACTGGGCGCGATGGTCTTCCGGCACGTCCATCTCGTCGTACTCGCCGGACTTCGTGCCCTTTTTGTAGCTGTGCAGCTTGCGCGAGAACAGATTGATGATGCCGTTGAAGCCCGGACCTTCACCGACCGGGATCTCGACGGGAATCACTTTGTTCGTTAGGCGCGTCTTGATCGCGTCGTACACGCGGTCGAAGCTGGCGTTCTCCTTGTCGAGCAGCGAGACGACGAACAAGATCGGATCTTTGCGTTGAACCGCCTCACGGAACATTTTTTCCGTGCCGACCTCGACGCCTGCCGTTGCGCTCACCACCACCAGCGCGCCGTCCGCCGCGGCGAGCGCCGAGATCGCATCGCCCTGAAAATCCAGGTAACCCGGCGCATCGATCAGGTTGACCTTGGCGTCCATCCACTCGGCGTACGCACAGCCCAGGTTGATCGAATATTTTCGCTCGATCTCTTCGGGAGCGAAATCCGTGAGCGCCGTACCATCCCGCACCGATCCGTGACGCTTGGTGGATCCAGAAACAAAAGCGAGCGCGTCGACCAACGTGGTCTTCCCGCTCGCTCCGTGCCCAACGACCGCCACATTGCGGATCTCCGAGCTGCTGTACTCCCGCATGGTAGGCTCCCTCCGCTGTCGGTCTCCTCACCGCACCGGCGACGCCGGCCACGGCCTTGGTTCTGCGCGCCGGGTCACCCGGTCGCGATCCCTCCTCTTCGCTATGCTAGCCCACGGTCCGGGGGCGGAGCAAGGGAGCCCGACGTTTCGTAGAAGTACAGTTTGGTCCGGTATCGCGCTGAGGACTCATTGGTCGCAACCCGGGCAATGTGAGGCACCCTGCGACTCGTCCGTGGTCGGCTTTCTCGCTTTGGTAATACGGATTGAACGGAGAACAGCACGCAGAACCGCATTGGCCGCGCGTCGGGGAAGTTGCTAGAGAACCCCGATGCGAGGGGCCCGACTGAGAAGAGCGCGGAGCTCGTCGACGGTCGCGTCGACGAGGTGAAAGTCGGCTGGAGAGGCGATGGCGCGCGGCGACTCTCGGGAGTTCCCGATGCAGGTGAACTGCACCGCCTCGCCGCCCTGCGGCGTGAAGGTGCGGCCGGCGCTCCACAGCCGGCCGGCATCATCCTCGAAGAGACGCTCGACCCCGGATGAACGGCGGGCGGGCCGGCGCCCCGGTGAACTCGTCATGGTTCGCCTCCAGCCCTACCCTGCCGCGCGCGACGTCTCTCGTCAAGAGAATAGGAGCTCAGGCCGTGATCCAACCCGAAAATACGACGGGGTCGTCCATGCACTGGACGACCCCGCGCCGCACACGGCGGCAGTTTGGTCTGACAGGAAACGGTGCGTTAGTCGCCCTCGTACTCGTAGGTTAGTCCATCCGACTCGCGGAACACATCGAGCAGCTCGTCAATCTTGTTCAGCGCGCCTCGCGCCGGCTCGGCGACCGGTTCGAGCGTGATACTGATCGCGCGCCACGCTCCTTCAGGCCAATCCGGCATGGACAGTCCGGCGACGAGACGCTGCAGCGCCGATCCGCATTGCCCCAGCACCTGGTGCGCAATGCCACGCAGCACATCGAGCGGAATGTTCAGATCTCGCGTGACGAGCTCGCCGGTCGTCTCATCGCGCCATGCTGTGTCTCCCACAGCACCACGCTCGGGCCACACCCCGAGGTGGCGGAACGCTCCCGAATCATCGTCTGTCGTCCGACGACTCTCCATCGCCGCCGCGATTGCGAGCGCAAGCGATTCCGTGCGCGGGGTGCCATATAACGTCACCACATCGCGCTGCCGGCGCTCTGGCGTCATTTGCGCCGGCACTGAATCCACTCGCGCCAACACGGCCGTCGAGTCGGAGCATTCCTCGAGCATCACGAGGAAGTCCATCGTCCCTCCAGTGAGCGCGAGACCCTGAGTGGATGCGCCAACGCACCGATACACCCGCATCTCGACGACTCGGTAACTACGGTAAAGCAAGAGCGGGGCCGTTCTTCAGACGACCCTTGTCCTACGATCCAACACAGTGCGCGTACGAAAGTTCCGAGGGAGAAACGCACTCTCACGTAACGTGCACCCAACGATCCTTTGTTTCGATCGAACGACATCGGTGTTGCGGATCGCGACGGATGCGGCGGAACGCGAACGCAAACTCGCGACTTGTCCCGCTCGGTGATGTGCGGCACGTCACACCCGCGCGGCCAGAAGAATAGTCGACGGACCTCGCCGTTCAAGCTTGGCTTTGGGTTGGCGCGAAGCTATATGTAAGCACTATGGCAGAGCACACGGATGGAGCTCCGTCGGTTCTCGTCGTCGAGGACGATCGCGACCTGCTATCGGTACTCCAACGCATCCTGAGTGGCGAAGGATTCCAGGTTCGGAGCGCGCAAGACGGCGAGGCCGGGTTGCTCGAAGCCTTGGACCATTCGCCGGATCTGGTGATTCTCGACATCGGGCTCCCTCGCAAGAACGGCGTTGAGGTTGCGCGGGAGTTGAGAGCGAGAGGTTTCCGCGCTCCCATGCTCATGCTCACCGCGCGGACATCAGTCTCCGACAAAGTGAGCGGTTTGGACGCCGGCGCCGACGACTATCTGCCCAAACCGTTCGAGTTCGCCGAGCTCCTCGCACGCGTCAAAGCACTGCTGCGCCGTTCGAGCCTCACCGCGGGAAGCGCCGTCATGCGCGTGCGAGATCTGTCGCTCGACCCGATCTCGCGTCGCGTCGAACGCGGCGGCAAGGAGATCGAGCTCACGCAGAAGGAGTACGCGCTCCTCGAGTACCTCATGCGCAACATGGGCCGCACGGTTTCGCGCCAGATGATCAGCGAGCACGTGTGGCGTCAGCAGGTCGACCCGCTGACCAACGTCGTCGACGTCTACATCAACTACCTGCGAAAGAAGCTCGAAGAGAATCGCGAGCACCCACTCATTCATACCGTTCGCGGGTCCGGCTACGTACTGCGCGATGACTCCGCGCCCGGCCCGACGACAGGAGTAGCGACGCTCGCCCAATGATGGAATGGACGTCGCGGTACGAGACCGCGCTTACCTTCGAGCAGTACGTAGCGACCGCGCAGAAAAACCAGGATCTCTGGCGGGATGTTTACCGCTTAGCCACCGTCGCGCCGGCTATCATCGACCGCATCAACGCGATCCGCTGCCGCCGCCACCTGGTGATCCTGGTCGAGGACTGGTGCGGCGACGCGGTCAATGTCGTCCCGCCGATCGTCCGCCTGGCGGAAAGCGCCGAGCGACTGGATGTTCGCCTGTTAGGCCGCGACGCCAATCCCGACATCATGAACGCGCACCTGACCAACGGCTCGCGCTCGATACCCGTGGTGATCGTCCTCGATGAACAGCTCGTCGAGTGCGGCTGGTGGGGACCGCGCCCAACGGAGCTCCAGCGATGGGTGATCGACGTCGGGCTCGCCATGCCGTCGGCGGAGCGCTACCGCCACGTCCGCGCCTGGTACGCACGCGATCACGCCCGCACGACGCTGGACGAAGTGGTGACGCTCATCGAGCAATGCACCACGTCGTCGATCAGCTCATGACGCCGCCGCCTCGAGGCTGACCACGAGCGATTTGGACGCCGGCTGGTTGCTCTTGTCCGCCACGCTCCGGATCGGCACCAGCACGTTGGTCTCCGGGAAATACGCGGCCGCACAGCGCAACGGAATCTGATACGGCACGACCTTGAAGCGCGCTGCCCGGCGCGTCTCCGACTCGAAGTGGCTCACGATGTCGACCCACTGGTCGCGCTCGAGACCCAAACGGTCCATGTCTGCCTGATTGAGAAACACGACGCGCCGGCCGCTCGAGATGCCGCGATACCGATCGTTCTCCGCATACACCGTCGTGTTGAACTGATCGTGGCTGCGGATGGTCATCAGCAACAACTGGTCGGGCGCGAGATCGTGGTGCGGAATCGGCTGCACCGTGAATCCCGCGCGGCGCGACGGCGTGTTGAACTTCCCCTGGTACGGCGCGTTCGGCAGATAGAAGCCGCCCGGCTGGCGCACGCGGGTATTGTATTGCGTGAAGCCCGGCACCACGTGCTCGATGTGCTCGCGAATCCGGTCGTAGTTGTCGGTCAGAGCGTCCCAATCGACTGTCGTGCGGTCGCCTAACGTCGCCTTGGCCATGCCGGCGATGATCGCCGGCTCGCTCAACAGATACTCCGACGCCGGCTCGAGCACGCCGCGCGACATGTGGACCACGCCGGTCGTGTCTTCCACCGTCACGAACTGCGGACCATCACGACGAATGTCGATCTCCGAGCGGCCCAAACACGGGAGAATGAGTGCCTGCTCGCCGGTCACCAGGTGGCCGCGATTGAGCTTCGTCGAAATCTGCACCGTGAGCCCGCAGCGCTGAATTGCTTCCGACGTGTAGTTCGTGTCGGGCGTCGCCGCGAGGAAGTTGCCGCCGAGACCGACGAACACCTTGACCTGGCCCTGGTGCATCGCTTCGATCGCACAGACGGTGTCGAAACCCTGCTTCTCCGGCGGCTGGAAATGGAACTCGCTCGCCAGGCAGGCCAGATACTCGGGGCTCATCTTCTCCCAGATACCCACGGTGCGATCGCCCTGCACGTTGCTGTGACCGCGAATTGGAGCAACACCGGCGCCTCGCCGGCCGATGTTGCCGCGCAGCAGCGCGAAGTTCACGATCGTTTGCACGTTGGCGACGCCGTTCTTGTGCTGGGTGATGCCCATCGCCCAGGAACAGATCATACGCTCCGACGAAATCGCGACGTCGGCCGCCTGACGGATCATCTCGCGCGAGACACCGCTCTCCTCAACGATCCGATCCCACGACTCGCTGCGAATGTTGGCCGCAAACGCCTCGAAGCCTTCGGTATGGTGTTCGATGAAGTCGTGCGCGAGAACGCCGCCGCCGGTGCGCTCGTCCGCTTCCAGCATTTCCTTCATGATTCCTTTCAGCACCGCGACATCGCCGTTGATGCGCACGGGGACGAAGAGACACGCCAAGTGCGTCCCCTTACCGAGCAGATCGAGCGGCTTCTGGGGATTCTCGAAGCGCATGAGGCCGGACTCCATGAGCGGATTGATGCTCACGATCCGGCATCCGTTCTGCACGGCCTTCTGCAGCTCGGTCAGCATGCGCGGGTGGCACGTGCCGGGATTCTGGCCGATGATGAAAATCGCGTCGGCGGCCGAGAAATCATCGATGCGAACGGTTGCCTTGCCGAATCCGATGACTTCCGTTAGGCCCGTGCCGCTCGACTCGTGGCACATGTTCGAGCAATCCGGCAGGTTGTTCGTGCCGAACTGGCGCGCAAACAACCCGTAGAGGAACGCCGCTTCGTTGCTCGCGCGTCCGGACGTGTAGAACACGGCTTCGTTAGGCGACGCGAGGGACCGCAGCTCGTTGCCGATGAGCGCGAAGGCGTCGCTCCAGCCGATCGGCACGTAGTGATCCGCCCCGCGCCGGCGGACCATCGGGTGCGTGATGCGGCCCAACGCGTCGAGCTCCACGTCGCGGCACGCGAGCAGGGACGAGATGCTGTGCTCCGCGAACAGCGCGGAGCTCAATCGCGCCTTCGTTGCTTCCGCCGCCACGGCCTTGGCGCCGTTCTCGCAAAACTCGGCGCGCTTGCGATGACCATCGGGATCGGGCCACGCACAGCTCGGACAGTCGAAGCCGTCCTTCTGATTCAATGCGAGCAGCGCGCGCGTCGCCCGGCGCGGGCCCATCTCCTTGACGCCGAAATGGAACGTCTCGTAGATGGATCGGATGCCGGCGGCCGTCGTATCGCGGCGCCCGTCGTGCGCGCCCTTCTTTTCTAACGGAGGCTCCGCACCGTCCACGCCGCGCGCCAGATGGGCGTCGAGGTCCGTCGGCTTGATGGTGTCGGCCTGATTCGGCGCGCTGTTTTCGTCGTGCTCGTGGCGATGCATGTCCCAGACCGGTGCGCAAGAACACTGCCTGACACGCCCCGAGCACGCACGGACTTCACAGCGCCCTGCTCATTGGTAGCCGGCAGCTTGCAGGCGGAACAGTTCCGAGTACGGGCCGCCTCGCGCAACGAGCTCGGCGTGTGAGCCCTCTTCAGCGATTTGACCGTGCTGAAAGACGATGATGCGATCCGCCATCCGCACCGTCGAAAAGCGATGGGAGATGAGCACCGCCATGCGACCCGCGACGAGCTCGGAGAATCGCACGAACACTTCGTACTCCGCGCGCGCGTCCAGCGCGGCCGTCGGCTCGTCGAGAATGAGAACTTTCGCATCGCGCATGTACGCGCGGGCGAGCGCCACCTTCTGCCACTCGCCGCCCGAGAGATCAACGCCGCCGTCGAACCGGCGGCCAAGCATCTGACGATACCCGTCGCTGAACCGCGGCAACAAGACAGACGCCAGTGATTGTTCCGCCGCAGTCGACAACACTTCCGGTACCGGCTCGGTGTGCCCGTTGCTCTGCTGCGGTCGCAGCGATGCCGGGCTGGAATCGAACGACCACTCCGGCGGCACCGACTCGATGGCCACGTCGTTCGCCCCGACGCGGTCGAGGTACTCGCGCACACGATCGATGTGTCCAACGCCGATGTTCTCGTCGAAGCGCATGTCGAAGCGCACGAAATCCTGGAAGATCACCCCGATCGCGCGCCGCACCGACGACAGGTCGTATTCCTTCAGATCGATGCCGTCGAGAAGGATCCGTCCTTCCGTGGGATCGTAGAGGCGCGCCATCAGCTTCGTCACCGTCGTTTTCCCCGCGCCGTTCTCGCCGACGAACGCGAGGCGCTCGCCCGGCCGGAGCGAAAAACTCACATGCCTAACGGCCCACCGGTCGCTGCCCGGGTACTGAAAGCCCACATCCTCGAAGACGAAACCGTCGCGAATCGGATCCGGCACCTGCGGCGCCCCCGGCCGCGAGACGATGTTCGGACGCATGTCGAAGAAGTCGAACATGTCCTTCAGGTACAGGCTCTGTTCGTAAATGTCACTCGCGGAAATGAGGAGCCGCTGGATGATGTCGCGGCTCCGACCGAACGATCCGGCGAGAAACGTCAGCGTGCCGATCGAGATGACGCCGCCCACCGCGCGCACCAGAATGATCACGTACGCGCCGTAATAGCCGAGCATACCGAGCACCGACAACGCCGTGCTCACGATGCCTTTGCGAATCGAGAGCTGCTTGTTCTCCTCGTAGAACCGGTCGGCGAGCACCCGGTAGCGATCGATGAGCCACTGCGCGAGACCGAACATCTGCACTTCTTTGGCATTCACGTCGCTCGCCGCCAGATAGCGCAGGTAGTCCAGCTGACGGCGCTCGGGCGTCCAGCGATAGAGCAGCGAGTACTCCAGCGACGCATAGTGCGTCTCGCCGATGAACGACGGCAACACCGCAGCCGCCAGCAGCAGCACCAACCACGGACTGAACACCAGCAGTGCCGTGCCTAACGACGCCAGCGTGAGCGTGTCCTGCGACATCGAGAGCAGCTCGGCCAGCAGCCCGATCCGCCCGACGGTCTGGCGGCGGGCCCGCTCGAGCTGGTCGTAGAACGCCGGGTCCTCGAACTGCTGCAGGTCGAGCGTCGCCGCGTGCTCCATCAAACGCACGCTCGTGTGATTCGAGAACAGATCGCCCAACAAACTCTCGACCAGCGCCGATGCGCGAGCGAGAACCTCGCCTGCCACGACGATGGCGATCTCGATCGCCACCAGCTTCCAGAGCGCAGCGAGATGGGACTGGTCGCGCCGGAGCGCGATCACGGCATCAATGATGAGCTTGCCGATCCACAGCGTCGCGACCGGAATGAACGCCCGCGCAACGCGCAGCACCGCCATTGTGGCCGTGAACCCGCGATGGGTGGTCCACACCATGCGCAGGAGCGGCGGCACGTACCGTAGCGCGGCCACGCGCTGCCCCCACGTCGGGTTGGTGCTTCGTTCCGGAGGAAGACGACGAGCTGAACCTGCCATGGGCTGAAAGCTAACCCGCCTCGAACGGGCAGCATCGCGCCCGAGACCGGCGTCACCTCATCGCCGTGCGTCGGCCGGGCGCGGCGCTCGGCCCGAGCCGACGGCGGTCAGTAGTGGAGAATCTCGCGGATGGCGCCGATGATGCGGGCGCCTAACGACGGGCCGCCGTGCTCCGGGCAGTACATCGTCGGCTCCGTGCCCAACCGGAACCACTCGAGCTGCGTATGGGGGCACCAGGGCGTCGCCAGAGCGCCGTTGTCGGCGTCGATGACCCGCGATACCAGGCCGGGCGGCGGGCGCCACCCTGCCTCGCGCGCTCCCTGCGGCCATCCGCGTTCGTAGAACTCGGCCCACGCCGGCGCGGCCAAGCGGCCGCCCGTCGCCGCGTCGCCTAACGATCGCGGCGTGTCGAAGCCGAACCAGACGCCGGCGACCAACGACGGCGTGTAGCCGACGAACCAGACGTCGGTGCCGTTGTTCGTCGTCCCCGTCTTGCCCGCAATCGGTCCGCGCGCGCCGAGCATGCGGACCTCGCGTCCGGTGCCGTCATTGACCACCGATTGCAGCATGGAGGTCAATTGAAACGCATCGCGAGGGTCCAGCGCGGGCACGGGCGGTGTCGGATCGTGCGACCACAGCACCTTGCCGCCCGGTCCATCGATGCGCCGCACCAATCGAGGCACGACCCGGTTGCCGCCGTTGGCGAAGGGCGCATACGCCGTGACCAGCTCGAGCGGCGTCACCGCGAGTGCGCCTAACGATATCGACGGCACCGGGTCCAGGCGGCTCGCGATCCCGCTCGCCCGCGCCAGCGAGACGATTCGCGCCTCGCCCACCGAGTGGCCGAATCGGACCGCCGCCGCGTTGGACGAATGCTCGAGCGCGCGGCGCATCGTGATGCGGCCCTCGTACTCGTCGCCGAAGTTGGCCGGGGTCCAGTCCTGGCCATCCTGCTCGACCTCGACCGGCTCATCGTCGACCAGCGTGGCCGGCGTGTACCCGGCGCCTAACGCAGCAGCATAGACGAACGGCTTGAACGCCGATCCCGGCTGCCGGTGCGCGTAGAGCGCACGGTCGAAGGCGCCGGTTTGATATCGCCGGCCGCCGACGAGCGCCCGGATATCGCCGGTCCGCGGGTCGATGGCGACCAATGCGCCTTCGACCGGGTCGCGGCCGTCGTCCCCCGCCTCGTCGGCGATCGAGGCCGCGTGATCCCGCACCGCGCGCTCGGCGGCGCGTTGGGCACGGGCATCGATCGTGGTGTAAATCGTCACGTCGCCGTGCGCCTCGGCGCCACGGCCTAACACCGAATCGAGCACGGCCCGGGCCGCACCGACGACCCAGGAGCCCGTGTCCTCGGGCCGCCACTCGGTTTCGGCGAGCTCGATCGGCTCACGCGCCGCCGCCTCGGCGTGGCCCGCGCTCACGTAGCCCTCTCGCACCATCAGCGACAGCACCAGGTCGCGTCGCGCGCGCGCACGGTCCGGGTCGTGTCGCGGTGTGTACACCGACGGTCCCTTCGGCAGCGCGGCCAGCAGGGCGCCCTCGGCCAGCGTCAGACGCGAGACGCTCTTGCCGAAGAGGTCGCGGCTCGTCGCCTCCACGCCGTAGGTGCCGTTGCCGAGATAAATGACGTTGAGGTACAGCGCCAAAATCTGATCTTTGGTCAGATTGCGCTCGAGCAGGCGCGCCATGCGCAGCTCGAGCAACTTCCGTCGAAGCGTGCGGCCGGCGCCGACGGATGGAAAGCTGTTGCGCGCGACCTGCATCGTGATCGTGCTGAACCCTTCCCGGACGCCTAACGCAGCCGCGTCGCGCACCGCCGCACGGAGGAACGCGTGCCAGTCCAGCCCGTTGTGGTGATAGAAGCGGCGATCCTCCGTCGCGATGAACGCGTCGCGCACGAATCGCGGAATCCGCGTGAGCGGGACGTCGATCCGGCGCACATCCTCGAGGCGGCCGAGCAGGCGGCCCGATCGATCGAGCACGCGACTGCCTTGCGGCGGCTCGTACGCACGAATCTGCGCGCTCGACGGGCAGCCGTCGAAGCCGCACGTGAACAGCCACGTGTCACCGCACAGGATGACCAGCGCTGCCGCGTTGACCGCCGCAAACGCAAACCAGTGGCGGCGCAGGAACGACGAACGGTCGGAGCCTTCGCCAGAAGGCGTGCGAGAGAATGCGGCACGCCACAGTTGCTTCATACGGGACTCGATCTTCATACCAAGCAGCACCGACAGGCGGGCCTGGCCCGCGTTCATTTTTCACTACGACAGCCAAGGTCTGCGGTTTCCAGTCCACACGCCGGACCGTAGACTTCTTTGACGGCAGCGAATATCCTTCGCGCCCCCACGGATCAGTCCTCCCATGTATTCGGTATTGCGCCTCGCGCTCGTCGTCGTTTCGGCTCTCGCCGGCGGAACGGGTCCAGGCAAGCACCCACACGTCACGCCCCCGCGCCCAGCCAACGAGCTCGGCCGGATCCCGATTCTCGAGTATCACGTCATCGGCGACGCAGATGCCCGGTGGACGGTCGAACGTGAACACTTCAAGCGACAACTCGAGCTTCTGTATGAGAGGGGCTATCGCCCCATTACGGTTGCCGAGTTGATCGACAAGAAAATCGCGCTGGCCGCCGGTATGTCACCGGTCGTCTTCACCTTCGACGACGCCTCGCCCTCGCAATTCCGCTACATCGATCACAACGGAACGCTGGAGATCGATCCGAACAGCGCTGTCGGCATCTGGCTCGAGTTTCATCGGACGCATCCCGATTGGGCGAACAAGGCCACGTTTTGCATGCTGCCGGGTGCGGCAGCGGGACACGCGTTTTTTGGAGAGCGCGGTATTGAAGGCCAGCAGACAGCTTGGCGCCAACGGAAGGTGCGCTTTCTCGCCGATCAAGGTTTCGAGCTGTGCGACCACACGCTCTGGCACGCGAACCTGTCGAAGTACACGGATCAAGTCGTGCAAGAGCAGATCGCGCGCGGGGCGATGGCGATCGACTCTGCTGTCCCGGGCTACCGCGTGCGCACCTTCGCATTGCCGCTCGGCATCTGGCCAAAGAACAAGGAGTTGGCGCACGCAGGATCCTGGCGCGATCCGCGGAGCGGTCGCGTGATTGCCTATCGCTTCGACGCGATACTCGAGGTGACTGGCGGGCCCGCGCGCAGTCCGTTCGATCCCAAGTTCGATCCGCTTCGGCTGCCGCGAGTCGAGGTGTTTGGCGATGCATTGGAACGGCTGCTGGACCAACTCGATCGAAGCGGAAGCCGTTACGTCGCGTCAGGTCGGCCGGCGGTCGACAGCGCAGCGACGGTTGGCCGAAGCGCGGGCGGGTCGAGTCCTGGGGGGCGCTGAGTCGTCCAGCTTTATGGATGGCGAGGGAGAAACAGCGCGCGTTTCTTCGAGGAACGACGCGCTGTCGTTTTTTTGTACAGTGTCACAAAAGCTGTCCGTTTTCGAGTTGATCGTGGCTAACGCTCAGAAATTTGTCCTAAAATGACCCCTCCGTGTCCTAAAACTGTGCTTGCTTCAGCCGATACTCGGAAGCAAGTTGGGCCCTGCACTTGGCAGAACGACCGACGGATTGGAGGACGGTGAATGGGACGCTCACAAGTGAAGCTCCCTCATTACGCATTCTTCGAAGCGCTGGCGCGCTGCGAGAACGAGTCGTGTGCGGAATGGCGCACGACGAGCGCCGGGCTTTTGACGCTGCGTTTGTTCGACGACTGGGTGATGGAAGGTGGGAGTGCGGTGTCGTTGGACTCGTGGGGTCTGCGTTGCGTGCGTGAGTCGATTTCGGCGATCGATTCGGGGAGCAGTGTACGGGCGCTGCTCACGAGTCTGGTGGACTCGATGCAGCTGGCTCGTCACGCGCGTGTGGCGGTCGTCGCGCCGCGCCTCATGGCGTATGCGCGCGCGTTGCAGTTTGATGCCAAGTGGGCGTTGGCGGCTGACGTGTACCGTGCTGTGCTGCAGAACGCGGAGCCGGCGGCGGACACGGACGTGGTGATCGCGGCCAACATGCAGTTAGGCGCGTGCATGCGCGTGCTGGCGCAATGGAGTGAGGCGCGGGGTGCCTACGCGGCGGCGGCGGAAGTGGCGGCGTTCACGGGCGACGTGGCGAGCGTGCTCAAGGCGCGAATCGCGGAAGCGAACGTGATGATGGCGCGGGGTAATTTGCCGGCGGCGGAGAAGAT
>DASUHB010000047.1 GCA_036273715.1 Gemmatimonadaceae bacterium | reverse complement strand
GCCGGGCCGTGGCGGTATCCGCGTACGAGTAGCCGATGCTGCGCACGCCACCCGCAGTCGCCTCGACAACCACTATCGTCGTGGAGTTCCAACTGAGCGTGCCGTCGGCCTCGGGGAAGTCGGTGGGAATCGTGTAGGCGGTGACGTCCAGCTTCTCAATGCGCGCATCCATCCGGCGCGTCACCTATACCACCTCCCGCACCTTGTCCTCGAGCACGGTCTTGATGATGTCCCAGCGGTCGCGCTCCCCACGCACCAGCGCCTCTGCGAAATTCATCGCCTGTTTGGTCGAGATCTTGCCCGGCAACGGCGGCTCGTTAGGATCGACGACCGCCTCGACCACCGCCGGCCCGTCGTAGGCGAGCGCTTCGCGCAGCACCGCCGCCGCCTGGTCCGGCCTGTCGATGGTAAAGCCGCCCGCGCCACACGCCCTCGCAAGAGCGGCGAAATCGATCGGCTGGAGCTCGACGCCGAACTCCGGATTCGCGCCGAGCACCATCTGCTCCCACTTGATCTCGCCCAGCACGTTGTTCTTGATGATGATCACCTTGACCGGCAGCTTGTGCTTGACCAGCGTCGCGACCTCACCCATGAGCATCGTGAACCCGCCGTCGCCCACGATGCATACTACCTGGCGGCCCGGGAACGCCACGGCGGCGCCGATGCTGTACGGCAGTCCGTTAGCCATCGTCGCCAGCGACCCGGAGAGCGAGAACTGCATGCGGTCGCGGATGTCGATGTACCGCGCCGACCAGGTCGCGATCGTGCCGCTGTCGGAGGAAACAATCGCGTCGGAGTCGAGCAGCTTGTTCAGCTCATGGGTGACCACCTGAGGTTTCATCGGCATGTCGGTTCGCGTCCCGCGCTTCTGCATCAACGTGCGCCAGTCCTTCGTGCGCGACTGCGCTTTTTCGAGAAACCCGCGGTCCGCCTTCCGATGCAACATCGGCAGCAGGGCGCGCAGCACGTCGCCGCAGTCGCCCACCAGACCGATGTCCGCCGGATACCGCAGCCCGATTCGCGCCGGATCAGTGTCGATCTGCACCGCTTTCGCGTTGCCGGGCTCGGGATAGAACTCCATGTACGGGAACCCGCTGCCGGCGATGACTAACGTGTCACACTCGTCGAGCGCATCCTGTGATGGCGCGGTGCCCAACAAGCCGATGCCGCCTGTCGTGTAGGGACTGTCGTCGGGCACCGTCGCCTTACCGAGCAGCGGCTTGATGATCGGCCCGCCTACCGCCTCTGCGAGCGCCAGGACTTCGGCCCGACAGCCGAGGCAACCGCGGCCGGCGAGGATCGCGACCTTGGACCCGGCGTTGATGAGGTCGGCCGCTTTTTGCAGGAGCGCCTCGGGCGGCACCGAGTGGGCGCCCGCGAAGAGATCGGCGCTGTGTTCGGAAATGTTCGCGCCCGACCGATGGTTCTCGGACGCGGGCCATTCCTGGATGTCTTTGGGAATCGTGATGTGCGCAACCGTGCGGCGGGCGAGCGCGGTCTTGATCGCCTCGTCCACCACGTTATGAACGTGCGCCGGCCCCATGATGCGCTGATTGTAGGCAGCCACATCCATGAACAACTTGTCGAGATCGACGTCCTGCTGATAATGCGTGCCGATGAGGTCGTGGAACGTGTGTCCCGTGATCGCCAGCACCGGCTGTCCATCGCACTTGGCGTCGTAGAGTCCGTTCAGCAGGTGGATGCCGCCCGGCCCGGACGTGGCCAGGCACACGCCAAGACGACCCGTGTATTTGGCGTAGCCGCACGCGGCAAACGCGGCGGCCTCTTCGTGGCGAACCTGTATGAACCTGATCCGGCTCTGGCGCGTTCGCAGCGATTCGAAGATGCCGTTGATCCCATCGCCGGGGAATCCAAAGATCGTGTCGATCCCCCAATCGATGAGCCGTTCGACCAGCAGATCAGCTGTCGTGCTTGTCATGCTCGGCCTCTCCTGTCGAAGCAACGTCCGAAGCGAGAGCGCCGAGACGATGCTTGACGCGGCGCGCGACCGGTGCGATTGCTCGGCATGAATCGTTCCGAGAAAAGCACGGCCGAATCGGCAGGCGCGGCGCAGTTGCGGCTCGCGACTGACGAGACGCGTCCCAGACGTCACACTGAGCCCGACCGAGAGCGAATCGACCGCGTTAGGCAGGCGCTACAGCAGGGCGGCCTTGACGCGGTGGTATGCGCGCTCCCCAAGAACGTGCTGCTCCTCTCCGGTTATTGGCCGGTCGTGGGCACGAGCGTCGCGATCGCCACCCGCGACGGCCGCATCGCGCTGGCGGTGCCGGTCGACGAGGCGCTGTTGGCGGAACAGGGTTGGGCGGATGCGCTGCTGACCTTCACGCCCGGATCGCTTCGCGCGATCCAGCGCGCGGGCGACGCGGTGCGCGCTCCCCTCGCGAAGCTGTGCCGGACACTGCGGTTAGGCAGTGCTCGCGTGGGGTTCGAAGCAGGCGAAGCCGTGCAGGAGTCGTCGTACGCCGCCATCCATCTCTACGGGGCAAGCTTCGGCGCCCTGCTCATGGATGTGGCGCCGCGCGCGACCTGGGTCGCGGCCGACGTCATGCTCGCCGAATTGCGCGCGGTACTAACGCCGCGCGAAGGACAGGCGGTGTCGCGGGCATGCGGGATCGCCCGAACGATGTTTCGCGGTGTGCGACGGCACGTTCGCGTGGGGCGCACCGAGACCGCCAGTGCGGCGTCGCTGCGAGGAGCGCTTTCTACACGCGCGCCGAGCTGCGCCCGCGGCGATGGATTCGTGTACTGCATGGCCGGCGCGCACGCCGCGTTAGCGGCGGGCGCCTATGCCCGGTCGCGGGGCGATGTGACCATCGCGCCGGGCGACGTCGTGCTCGTGCACTGCAACTCCTACCTCGGTGGGTTCTGGACCGACATCACGCGGACGTATTCGGTGGGACCGCCGGCGCCGCGTGTGCGCGCAATGTTCGACGCGATATTCGAGGCGCGTCAGGCCGCGCTCGCCGCATTACGTCCCGGAGCGCAGGCCGCGACCGTCGATCGGGCGGCGCGGCGGGTGCTGGAGCGGCGGGGTTTCGGAACGAAGTTCACGCACTCGACGGGACACGGCGTGGGCTTCGCCGCGATCGACCACGACGCCATGCCGCGACTGCACCCGGCGTCGCACGACGTCCTAACGAGCGGCATGGTGTTCAACATCGAGCCGGCGATCTACGTGCCCGGCGTGCTCGGCATCCGGCACTGCGACGTCGTGCTGCTCGAGGCATCCGGCCCCCGCATCCTAACGCAGTTTCAGGCGACGCTCGACGACCTGGTGCTCGGTGACTCTGTGTGATGCGTGTCGTCAACAGAAACACGCTGCCGGACGCACTCGCTGCGGCGGGGATCGGCTACCGGCATCTGGCGGTCTGGTGGCGCTGTCATCGCCGGATCATCACCGACTCGTGTTGGCCGGCGGCACCCGCGTCGCCCACATCATGGCGCGCAGCCCGGTCGTGCCGGCCACGCTCACGCCGGGCGTCCGCGCTCTCGACGACGGGACGCTTTGCTATCCGGCGCCGGATGACGTCGGGGCGGCCCGCGACGGTTGAGCGACCGTGCACTCGCCGCACGCGACCCGGATGGCCGTGGCAGATCCCGGAATCGCCCGAGCTCCCCGTCGAGTGTGCACAATTCTACGGTGCACAACATCACGCATTGTTTAAATAACATGACGTAATTAAATTGTGTCATGTGGTCCATCGGCGGGAAATCGCCGGGCGCAGTACGAGAGCGCGGGCCTGCGGACGCGGAAGCACCCCATCGCGAACGAGGATCTGTGAGCCAATTGCATGGGCCCGGTGTGGCCACGTGGAGTGATGAGCTCTGCTTCGATATCTATGCCGCGGCGCGCGCGATCGCCCGCGCCTATCGGCCCTTCCTCGACAAGGTCGGGCTGACGTACCCGCAATACCTGGTAATGGTGGCGCTCTGGGAGTCTGCACCGCGAACGGTGAAGGCGCTGGGAGACAGCCTCGACCTGGACTCGGGTACGCTGTCGCCGCTGCTCAAGCGCCTTGAAGCGTCGGGCCTGGTTACCCGCCAGCGGCGCCGCGACGACGAGCGCACCGTGGAAATCACGCCCACCACGCGAGGGCGCGCGCTGGCACGCACTGCGGAGAAGGCCCCGAGGGAGATGGCGTCGTTGATGGGCATTTCGGCCGCCGATGGGCGGCGGCTGCAAACGCTCCTGGCGAAACTAACCACGTCCCTGGCCCAGCATTCCGAGCACGCGTTGTCACCCAAGGCGTAGCCTGCGGTCAGTCGCCCGGACGCGACAACCGCCGACATCGGTAACACAGTATGGAATGATACACAATTATGCATTGACTTATTTGATTGTGTACAATACATTGAAGGCGTGGTGCTGGTGCTGGCCCTATCACGGACACACCGCGTAGCGCATGGCACCTCACTCCCGGCCCGGGAGGGTCCAATGCGCGTCAGCCGCCCTGTACAGATCGTCACCGTGTTCACGTTCGTCATGCTCGCCGCGTGCGCCTCCGGAAGAGGGGCAAGGAACCAACCCGATCCGGGCTACTCCGGCGTGAACGTGCAGTGGGACTCGGGACCGCTCGACCGGGCGTACAACCACGAGCGCGCGGATATGGTCACGCGGCACAACCAAGAGAACGAGTATCCACGCTCTGGTGAGTCGTCGGATCAACGAGCCGAGCGGCAGTCATTCGAGAGCCAGGATCTCGAGAACCGCTATGCGCGGGGGAAAGCTGCTCATTCCCAGACCTTGCCACCGTCGGATGGACAGCACCACACCGACCACTCCGACCACGATCACCGGTAGGCGCTCGGGCGTGTGCGCGCGAGTAGGATTAAGTCAGCCATTGAATTCAGGACGCGCGCGGGAGCGGCTCTGCATCGAGTGAGATGCAGAGCCGCGGTCGCTGCGCTGCGCGGAGACGGGAGACGCCCGTGAGCCTCGAGTTTTCAATCGGCGTCCGCCTAACGCATTTCTTCGACTTCCTCTTTCTCTCCCTTCTGGTTCGGAGCGGGATCGAGATCCGCTCTCGCCCGCTGGGCCATGAGCGTGCGTTGTCCCTCTGGTTAATACCTATGATGCTCGCCCGTTGACCACTCCGCGAGCAGCGCGGCGGTGCGCGGCGCGCGCTCCGGACGCGCCAATAGCTCTCGGCCGAGACGGGCGAGATCTGCAGGAACATCCACGTCATAGTGCTCCGCGGTGACGGTTGACGACAGACCGAGTCGTCCTGCTCGCGCGATGAGAACGTCGAGGGCCGATGCGGTGCCCATCGCCTCCGGATCGAACAGCCCGGCATGAGTCCGGGTGGCACCTACCAGGTAATAGCCTCCGTCGTCGCACGGTCCAAATACCAAGTCATGCGTGGCGAGCGCTGCGAAGGCCGCCTCCAGTACGTTGGGCGGGAGATGCGGACTGTCGCCATTGAGGGCGATGACACGGCGCCGCGGCTGGCAGAGGAGCTCGAAGGCTGACGTCAAGCCGTCGGCGAGTCCCCGCCCGCGCTGCGGCGCTACGCGCACGTCGGGCGGCAGCCAAGCAATGATCTCTTCGGCATCGCCGATTGGACAAACGACCACAGTGCTGGCGCCGACCGTGCGAGCGAGAGCGATCGTATCCTCGATGAACGCCCGATACAATTCGACGACGTGCGCGGAACGGTACACCGAGCCAAGCCGTGTCTTGACGTAACCGGCGCGCGGCGCCTTGGCCATGATCGCCAGCACTCGGTCGTGATCGGCGAGTGTAGTCACTCGATTTCCCGTGCCGCGGAAGACCGCTACAGTGGTCATCGGAACTATCATCGTACACGCACATTACGCTGCCATGCCCAACACCGAACTTACCGCACGCGTCGAACTGGATGTCGCCGATCGCACGTTTCGGTCCGGTTTGCTGCTGGATCTGCTCTCGGCGCTCAGACGAACTGCGGCCGGCGATCTCATTGCGCTCACCGGCCGCGACGCCGCCGCCGTCGATTCCGATCTCGACGCCTGGTCTCGCCTAACGGGACACTCGATCGTCTCACGAACCACCAATGCCGACGGCACGCGGTGGGTCATTCGTCACGGCGCCGCGACCGCCGACGGTGGCGACGCGCGACCACTCGGCGAACGCTTGTGGCTCTACGTCAACTTTCACTGCAACCTCCATTGCGACTACTGCTGCGTGCGTTCGTCGCCCACGGCGCGGCGGCGCGAGCTCGGCCTCGATCGCGTTCGTCGTATCGCGCGCGAAGCGCCGCCACTCGGCGTGCGCGAGCTCTTCGTGACCGGCGGTGAGCCGTTTCTGCTGGACGATATCGACGACGTTGTCATAGCGCTGGCCGAAGCAGCGCCGGTCACACTGCTTACCAACGCCATGCTATTTCGAGGGGCGCGACTGGCCGCTCTCAACCGCCTTCCGCGGGAGCGCGTGACGCTGCAGATCAGCCTCGACAGTCCCGATCCCGTTCTGCACGACGCGCATCGCGGCAACGGTGCTTGGCAGCGCGCGGTCGACGGCATAGAGGTGGCGCGCGCCCAGGGATTTCGCGTCCGTCTGGCGGCAACCGTGGCGACCGACGAGGACGAAGCGCGTTTCACGACCTTTCTCGATGCTCGACAGATCGCTGCGGAGGATCGCGTGATCCGGCGGGTCGCGCTGAGAGGTGCCGCGGCGAGCGGCCTCGCGTTGTCACGCGCCGACCTGGTACCGGAGATCACGATCACCGCCGAGGGCGTCTATTGGCATCCAGTCGGAGCCGACGACGACGATCTGCTCGTCACGCGCGACATCCTTCCGCTGGCCAGCGCCTTCGACGCCGTTCGCGAGCACGCGGCCCGTGAAGGCGCGCATCGTGATCGCCTCGCCACCGTGTTCCACTGCGCTTAGGCCGACTGAACGGCCGGTTGAATGAAGAAGCCTTGCGCTCGGCACGCCTCCTCGAGTGCGGCGTACCCGTCCACATCAGCGGCAATCCAGCGTTGCAACCCCTCGGCCTCCAGCGTTGGCCTGTGCAACGGATTATCGATGTTCATTTTCAGCAGCGCTTCGGTGAACCCTCGCCCAAGCTCGGGCTCGAGCCCGGCGCGAGCGGTGAACATGCAATGCGAATACGGCGGCGAAGACCACACGACTCCAAGCGCGCCAACCGGGGCGATCCGCTGGTCCTGAGCGGCAGCCCAGAATGGACTGCCGACCGCACCAGCATCGGCGCGTCCGTCGAGGACGGCTCGGAGCACATCGACTTCGCTGGTCCCCGTATCGCCGTGCTTGCCGAGGTCGGTATTGAGGCGCAGGGTTCGGTAGTCGCGTCCCTCCTCGAGGTGCTGCTCGGCGAGAAAGTGGACCGGCAGGATCGCGGCGTGGCCGCTGTCGCGGCTGCCTAACGCGAGCGTGCGCCCGCGGAGGTCGGCGACCGATGCCACGGCGCCGCCCGCCGGCGCGATGATCAGTGTGGCCCAGCCGAGATCGGTGTTGCGCATGGCGAGAGGCCGGCACGCATGTGCGCTCCACTCGCGCGCCTGGAGGTACGCCAGATTCGTGTTCCAGGCGATGTCGATCCGCGGGCCGGCGTCGGCGCGTTGGGCGAGCAGCGCCCGGACCTGCGCCTCGTAGGTCTGAAAGAGTACGACTTCGACATCGAGCCGCGCTTCGTCGCGAAAATACCGGCGCATGCCTTCCCAGATGGGAACGACCTTGGGATCGTACGCCACTGCGCCCAGCCAGATGGTTCGAAGGGTCACGCGCAGCTCCTTTCCAACGTTGCGCAGAGCGTGTCGCCCTGCGATGCCCGGCTAGAACAATGGCAAGCCTAACAGCGCCCTGCCGATGAATTCGCGCAGGACGTCGTTCGTCGGCGCCATCACGGCGCCCGCATGGGCGTCGCGGAAAAACCGCTCGATGCCGGTGTGACGCGAGAACGCCGCGCCGCCGCACGCACGCATCGCGAGCGATGTCACCGCGATCGCGGTCTCGCCCGCTGCGGCTTTCACCTCGAGTACCCGCAGCATCGTCAATTCTCCCGGCTGCTCCAGGTGGCCGATCGCGTCGTCGAGCCGAGCCAGGAGTCCGTCGGTTTCGATCTGCATCGTGGCGAGCTGCGCGCGCAGAGTCGGAAGCGCTTCGCCGAGCGACGTCGAACCAAGGTGCTCGAATCTCGCGCTCTTGAGGTGCGCAATCGTAGCCGCCACGGCGGCGCGGCACAACCCGAGCGAGACGGCGGCCTGTCCCAGGTTGAACAGCGGCAGGACGACGTCGAGCATCGTCTGAAAGCCGCCGCCCTCTGCCGTTAGGCGTCTGTCGGCCGGCACGACGCAGCGCTCGAGGACCATCGGCGAGGACGCGTTGGCGCGCAAGCCCAGACCGTCCCACGCGCCCGCCACGGTCACCCCTTCGGATCCCGCCAGCACCAGGTAGAGCGTCGAATCGGTTAGGCCGGAGCCCGTGTGTGACAGCGCCGAGGTGACGTAGCTCTGGGCATGACCGGCGCTGGTCACGAATGACTTGCGCGCGGACAGGCGGGCGCCGCCTCCGTCGAGCGACTCGGCTCGGGAGATCGGCGCCCAGAAGTGGCTGCGTGAACCTGTTTCGCTGAAGGCGAGCGTCGACAGGTGTCGGCCGCCGGCCATTGCCCGCAACACTTCTTCGAGCGCGGCGGTCCGCGGCGCAGCAGCGATCGTCACCGACGCAAGCGTGTGCATCAGAAACACCATTGCGACCGAGGCGTCCACCTCCGCGAGCGCCGCGACGACGCCGGCGAACGCACGCGGGCCAAGCGACGATCCGCCGACATCGACGGGCAGCATCAAGCCGAGCAATCCAGCACGGCCGAGCTCCTCAACGGCTTCGATCGAAAACCGCCCCTGCTTGTCGCTGTCGGCTGCGGACGGCGCCAACACCGTTCGCGCGATGGCACTTGCGGCACTTGCCGCGCTCTCCACATTCATAGGCACTTCCTGGCCGGCGGACGACGTTGCGCTATCGGATGCGATCGGTGGCCGAATATTCAGCCTCGCACCTCGGGCGTCAAATACGCTACCCGAGTCATCCGTGAAGCTGTCGGTCATCGTCCCAACGCTCAATGAAGAAGCGGTGATCGCGCAGACACTGTGCCGTGCCGTCGAGGCACTGACTCCCCACGAGCTGATCGTGGCGGACGGGTGCAGCGCGGACCATACGGCGGACCTCGCGCGACCGTACGCCACCGTACTCGCGCTGTCCATGACTCGCGGCGCCGCCCTCAATCATGCAGCCGCAATCGCCACAGGCGACGTGCTCCTCTTCCTGCACGCCGACACGATGGTCCCGATTGGAGCAGCGGCGGCCATCGCGGATGCGCTGCAAGATGTGCACGTGATTGGCGGCGCTTTTCGCTTGCGCTTCGATCATCCGGGACGGCTGGCGGCGCTAGTCGCACGCCACGTGAACTTTCGGTCTTCGCTTTCCAACACGTTTTTTGGCGACCAAGCTCTGTTCGTACGCCGTGAGGTGTTTGCGCGTGCGGGCGGCTTCAAGGATTGGAACGTGATGGAAGACAAGGAGATTCTCGACCGGCTTCGACATCACGGTCGACTCGTGCTGCTCGACGAAGCCGTTGTTACGTCTGCTCGGCGGCACCGGCGGAATGGATGGGTGAGGACGATCGGCACCGTTTGGATCATGACGCTCTTGCACAGCCTCGGAGTGTCAGGGCACGCAATGAACCGGTGGTACAAGCCCGAGCGGTAGCGTCACCGGTTGGACTCGCGGAACAGAGCACCGTATGATGGCCCAACAGCCTCGCGACAGCGCCCAGGGGACCGACCACCCTCGCGCGGTCCGGCACGCCGCACTGTTCGCCGCCGTGCGCATCGCGTTAGGCTTGTACTGGCTGTACGAGCAGCACTGGAAGCTCCCGCCTGACTTCGGCCTGCACGACCCACGCGGCCTCATGTACGCGTTCCAGCAGAGCATCCGGTATCCAACGGTCGCTCTCTATGGAGCCTTTCTGCAGCACGTGGTTGTCCCGCACTTCCATCTATTTGGCTGGCTCGTCGCGATCATGGAGGTCGCGATCGGAACGTCGCTCGTGTTAGGCGCATTGACGCGAGCCGGCGCTCTCCTCGGCGTGCTTCAGGCGGTGAACCTGCTGATCGCGCAAGGCGCTACGCCTGAGGGTCCGTGGGTATACATCGTCCTGCTCGCCGCGAATCTTTTCGTGCTCGTCACGCCGTCGAATCGCCGATTCAGCGTTGATCGTCGGCTCGCGCTCAAGCTTGGCGCTCCGTCGCGACGCACGCTCCTGACCCAGGTGTTGCGACTGGCAACGTGGTGAGCCTGCTGATCGAAACAGTCCCTCGCGGCATCGACCCGTGAGGGCGGCCAGATCGCCCGTGGCCATGCGGGCCGCATCGAGCTCACGCTCGATGAGATAGCGGCCGGCGACCGCAGCGACGAGGCGCTCACTCGCGTTTGCGTGCGCGCTATTTCATGGTGATCGGGATCGTCCAAATGAACGTGTCCCACGCAATCTTCATCTCGCCGCTGTTGCCGTTCGTCGGGGCGATGGTGATGCTGAAGTTGTCTTGGGGCGACGATGCCGAGGCGACCTTCATGGGCACGCGCGCGACGTTCCGCGTCGAATCGTAGTTCGTGCCCCATTGACCGTACTGGCCGTTGACGATCAAGTCGACGCTGCCGTCCTTCTTCGGAACCGTCCACAGGCTGTAGCTGCCGCCGGGAATCGACGCGTCGCCTAACTGGAACGCATCGTCGGTGACGAGCACCGTCGCCTGATTCGCGCCGGTGCGCCACACCTGGCCGTAGGGCACGACGTTGCCGAGGATGGTGCGATTGCGTCTGCGCGGACTGCTGTACAGCACGACGACGAGCTTTCCGCCGAGCGTCGCCTTCTCGGTGACACTGGGCGACGCGACGCCGATGCCCTTCCCCGATTTATCCTCGGACTCGAACTGCTTGGCCACGTGCTTGGGATCCAGGTACGCGGTGCGGTGCGTCTGTGTCTTTTCGGTCGTTTCGTTCGCATCGGCGCTGACGATCTGCCCGGAGTCGCCGAGCGTGAGATGCGTCCACGCGATGCGGAAATAGTCGGCGTCGACTTTCGTCGGCGAGCGCTGGACGAAATCGCGCTTGACCGTGCGGCCGGACTGCATGTCGATGGATGGGATGGTGACCGAGTCGAACTTCGGGCCTAACCGAGACAGGAGCACCTCGTATACGCCGAGCGACGAGTAGAGGCCGTACGAGGATCCGAATCCCGTCATGAATTGCGGATAGGCGTTCGGCGGGACGGCGCGGACGAAGCTCGAGTGCACGCCGGACGAGTCGATGTCGACGCGGATCGAGTCGCCGACGTAGTCGAGCGTGACGTGCCGCGGCGCGACGTTCGGGGCGCTGAGCGGTTTCACGTCGACGATGGACCGCGTGACGTTGCCGGAACTGCCGAGATCGAGCTCGTAGTGGCAGAGCACCGTTCCCGGGACGCGAACCACCATGTCGCCATCGAGCCGCGTCGGTGTGCGGGTGAAGCTCTCGACGACGACGGTGTCGCGGCCGAGCGTGGTGACGAAACTGGCGTGCTCGTTGGCGGGCGGCGTTGGGCGAACGGCCAGTGCGACGAACAACGGAACGCTGACGAGGAATGGACGCATGGCGGATGTCGTTGAGGGTTGAAGGATTCGACACACATCATATCAGGATGCGCCCGAGGCGACGCGTTGTCTACGAGTCGGCGATGGCCGGGAGCTCGCAGAGCACGGGGTAGCACGCGGCAGGCGTGTCGCCGAGGTCGGGCCAGACGGCGCCGATGGCGCGCTCGACATCGTCGAGCGTGACGCCGCGCGGGCCGCGGCCGGCCGATGCGAGCTCGGCGGCGCGGCCGTGCACCCACGCGGCAGCCGCGCCGGCGCCAAGCCCATCGCCTAACTGCGTGAGGAGCGTGGCTGCGATGCCGGCCAGCAGGTCGCCGCTCCCGGCCGCGGCGAGCGCCGGCGTTCCCGCGGCGCTCACCAGACGCCGGGCGCTCTCGTCGGCGACGACGGTCGGCACGCCCTTGAGCAGCACGGCCGCGTGCGCCACACGCGCCAGCTCGCCGCCGATCTCGAAGCGCCGGGCCAGGACCTGCTGCGGATCGGCGCCGGAGAGCCGGGCGAGCTCCATCGCGTGCGGCGTGAGCAGCGCCGGCCGCCCGGCCAGCAGCGCGCCTAACGTGGACGCCTCGCCCTTGAACACGTTGAGCCCGTCGGCGTCGACGACCACCGGACCGCGCCACGCGCGGAGCACCCGCTCCACCAGCGCGCGGCTCTGCGGCGAGTCGCCGAGGCCCGGCCCGATCAGCACGCCGTCCGCCCAACGATTGATCGCGTCGTCCACATCCTCGGGCTGCTCGCCCGGCCACGCGCGCGCGATCGCGTGCGGCGCCGCGGCCTGCACGATCGGCACGCACTCGCGCGCCACCACGACGCGCACCATGCCGATGCCCGAGCGCATCGCCGCCCGCGCGGCGAAGATCGCGGCGCCCGCCATGCCTAACTGACCGCCCACGATGACCAGTTTGCGCCGCACGCCCTTGTGCGCGTCGGCGGGAATCGGCGGAACGGTGCGAGCGACCCACGCCGGCGTCACGAGCGTCGGCGTGCCGGCGTCGCCGCGCGGCAGCCCGATGTCGAGCAGCACGATCCGCCCCGCGTTGCCTCGCGCGATGAGCAGTCCGCGCTTCATCGTGCCGAACGTGAGCGTGAGGTCCGCGCGCACGGCGCCTTGGGCGTGCCCCGCGTCGGCGTGCACGCCGGTCGGCAGGTCGAGCGCGACCACCGATGCACCCGCGGCACGCGCCGCGGCGATGTCGCGAACGGCGTCGGCGATCGCGCCCCGCGGCGCGCCGCCGGCGCCGGTGCCGAGCAGCGCGTCGACGACCACTCGCGCGTTAGGCGGGCGCGCCGCGTCCACCACCGGCTGCGCGAGCGCGCGCTCGGCCCGGGCATCGTCGGTCGCCGGCTCCACCGCCGCCGCGACGTGCACCTGCACGCCGCACGCGGCGAGGCAGCGCGCAACCACCCACCCGTCGCCTCCGTTGTTGCCGGGGCCGGCGTGCACGACCACGCCGTGCGCGAGCGCGTCGCCGAACCGCCGCGCGATTTCCCCCGCCGCCGCCGCCCCGGCGCCCTGCATCAGCGCGCGCGATGGCACCCCCTGCGCGATCGCCGCCGCGTCACGCGCGGCGGACTCACGCGCATTGGTGATCGAGATCTCGAGCGACAGCGCCGGGATGAGCCACGCACCGTGCACATGTGGGCGACCCGCGTCGCCCACCGCGCTACCGTGCGCTCACGCTCCCTCTCACTTGTGCGATTGCCCGATGGTGCGCCCGAAACTGATCTCCCCGTTGTCGATGCGGATGTTGAATCCGCATTCGGGGTTGTTGCACACCCAGGCTTTGAACGTGATGGGCGCTCCGTCGCGGCCGTAGTCGCTCAGCGGGAGCATCGTGCCCTTGCCGCATTTGCGGCACGCTGGAAGCTCGTTGACATCCATGTAGCCTCACCTCCTCCCGCTCAACGCCCTTCCGACAACGAGTGCCGAGCGCCCAGCGCACGGCCCGGTACACGGTCAACCGGTTTGCAGCACGCTCCACGGATATTCTCGTTCGAACGCCTGGTCGAAATCGAACACGCCGGCGAACTCATCGCGCGTGTCGGTGGGTTGGCTGATGAGCAATCCTTCGTCGACGAGATTGAAGACAACCTCACCGATATCGGCGGACGAGCGGACGCCCCAGTGTTCGAGCACGAGACGGGCCATCACGCCGAAATGCTCGAGGGCAAGATCACGGCACGCCATCGCCAACTCGCGCCCGGTGATGTGGCGGCGCTCGTCGAGCCGCGTTTGGCAGTACTCGAGCGCACCAAGCACGAACAGGTAGGCATCCTCCCGATAGCGCGCGTCACGCGCCCGGAGGCGATCCATAATGCCATCCTGAAAACAAAGCGGCAAAGTGAGCGACCCTTCTTCGAGAGAGCGTCGCCGCTTGCGGCAGACGCCGCCAGCGGGCTCAGGGCCAAAGATGCGACGCGGCGAGCGGAATTACAACCGTTCGGCGGCCTCTAC
This sequence comes from Gemmatimonadaceae bacterium, assembly GCA_036273715.1. Lineage (NCBI taxonomy): Bacteria > Pseudomonadati > Gemmatimonadota > Gemmatimonadia > Gemmatimonadales > Gemmatimonadaceae > Gemmatimonadaceae bacterium. Next base: position 37,479 of record DASUHB010000047.1, on the reverse strand, counting down.
GGCCGGTGTGTACAACGGGAACCCCGACGTGAGCTCATGGACATCGCGGCGGACCTCGCGAATCACGGCGTCGTCAGCTGCATTCGTGAGCACGCGATCGATGAGCTCTGCAATGCGACGCATGTCCGTTTCTTTCATGCCGCGCGTGGTGACGGCCGACGTGCCGATGCGGATGCCGCTGGTGACGAACGGCGACTGCGTCTCGCCGGGCACGGTGTTTTTGTTGACTGTGATGTCGGCAGCGCCGAGTGCGGCTTCCGCCGCCTTACCGGTGAGGCCGCGCGCGCGCAGGTCGACCAGCATGAGATGGTTGTCCGTGCCGCCCGACACGATGGCGTAGCCGCGATGCATCAACGCCGCGGCCAATTCGCGCGCATTCGCCACGACCTGCCGCGCGTATGTCACGAACGATGGCTGCAACGCCTCGAGGAGCGAGACCGCCTTGGCGGCGATGACGTGCATGAGCGGACCGCCTTGCATACCGGGAAAGACCTGCTTGTTGATGGTCGCCGCGTACTGCTGCTTGCACAGAATCAATCCGCCGCGCGGACCGCGCAGCGTCTTGTGCGTGGTGGTGGTGACCGCGTCCGCGTATGGCACCGGCGACGGCGAGATGCCCGCGGCGACGAGTCCCGCGACGTGCGCCATGTCGACCATGAGTTTGGCGTCGGCCTCGCGGGCGATGTCGGCGAACGCCTCGAAATCGAGCGTGCGCGAATACGCGCTGAATCCGGCGATGAGCATCTTCGGCCGGTGCTGCCGCGCGAGGTCGCGCACCTGGTCCATGTCGAGGCGGCCGGTGTCCTCGCGGACGCCGTACGCGACGGCGTGATACAGGAATCCCGAGAAGTTGACCGGCGACCCGTGCGTGAGATGGCCTCCGTTAGACAATCCCATGCCTAACACGGTGTCGCCCGGTTTCACGAAGGCGAAGAAGACGGCCATGTTCGCCTGCGCGCCCGAGTGCGGCTGCACGTTCGCGTGCTCGGCGTGGAAGAGCATCTTCGCGCGATCGATGGCCAGTTGTTCGGCGACGTCGACGAACTCGCAGCCGCCGTAGTAGCGTTTCCCGGGGTAGCCCTCGGCGTATTTGTTCGTGAGCGGGGACCCCATCGCCTCCATGACCGCCGGCGATACAAAATTCTCGCTGGCGATGAGCTCCAATCCCTCGCCCTGCCGCCGCGTCTCATCGTCGATGGCGCGCGCAATGTCCGGATCCGACAGGCGGAGCGCGGACATGGGCCTCGTGGTTGTCCAGTTAGACCAGTCTGGCATTGTAGGGCGGACTGAAGACGGACAAAGCTAAAGGCGGACAAAACCGGACAAAGCCAAAGGCGGACAAGCCGGACAAAGCCAAAGGCGGACAAGCCGGACAAAGCCGGACACGGCCGGATCTTTTTTTTGTTGACTCTTCGCAAAACACGAACGATCGATGACCTAACACAATACCTGCAAAACGCAGGCAGATCCGTTCCAACAACTTTGCCAAGATGAAGCTTGCCCGGAAGTCCGGCCGTGTCCGCTCCCCTCCGATCTGTCCGCCTTCGAAGATCCGGCCGTGTCCGCTCCCGTCCGATCTGCCCGCCTTCGAAGATCCGGCCGTGTCAGTATCCGTCCGGCCCTGTCCGCCCTACCGGTTAGGCCACTGCGGCCATGTCTTGACCAGCGACCCGACCGCCTTCAGGCGCCGTTCGGCCAGGCGGTCGGCGGCCACATACGTCGGGATGCCTTCCGCCCGCGCGATGTCGAACACGCCGAGGGTAGTGGCGTAGATCTCGTCCGCCTTACGGAGCGCGCGTGCGGGATCCCAGTTCGCGAGCTCGCTGTACACGTTGATCACACCGCCGGCGTTGGCGACGTAGTCGGGCGCGTACAGGATGCCGCGCTCCTCCAGCGCATCGCCGTGGCGCTCTTCGAGCAGCACGTTGTTCGCGGCGCCGGCCACGATCTCCACCTTGAGCTGGGGAATGGTGTTGTCGTTGATCACCGCGCCTAACGCGCAGGGGGCGTAGATGTCGGCCTTCACGCCGTAGATCTCGCCCGGCTCGACCGCCCGCGCCCCGAAGTCGGTGACCACGTGCTTGACCCGCTCGGCGTCGATGTCGGTCACGACCAGCGTCGCGCCGGCGCCGTGCAACTCCTTCGCGAGATAATAGCCGACGTGTCCGCACCCCTGGATGGCAACAGTTTTCCCGGAGAGCGCGTCGCTGCCCCAGCGATGTTTGGCCGCGGCCTGGATCGCGCGGAACACGCCGTGCGCCGTGACGGGAGACGGGTCGCCAGAGCGGCCCGCGAGGCCGGTGACGTATTCGGTCTCCATGTGGACGAAGTCCATGTCGCTCGTGCTCGTGCCGACGTCTTCGGCCGTCACGTAGCGTCCGCCCAGCCCTTCGACGAAGCGGCCGTGCGCGCGGAACAGCATCTCGCGGCTGGTGGTCCGGTTGTCGCCGATGATGACGGACTTGCCGCCGCCGAGGTTGAGGCCGGCCACGGCGTTCTTGTACGTCATGCCGCGCGCCAGGCGCAGCGCATCGATGACCGCTTCTTCATCCGAGGCGTAATTCCAGAACCGCGTGCCGCCTAACGCAGGGCCCAACGTGGTGCTGTGGACCGCGATGATGCCGCGGTAGCCGGCGGACGGATCGCTGCACAGGACGAGCTGCTCGTGTCCCATTTCGGCGATGCGATCGAATAAACCCTGCGTGCCGGACGGCGTGGCGATGTCGGTGATTGTCATAAGTGGGATAGCTGGTGAATAGGCGCTTGGGTCCGAGACCCAAGCCGTCAGTTCGCGTACAACTCTCGGGCGATCACGATCCGCTGTATCTCGGACGTCCCTTCGTAGATCTCGGTCACCTTGGCGTCGCGGAACAGGCGCTCGACCGGATAATCGCGCACGTATCCGTAGCCGCCGAGAATCTGGATGGCCTGCGTGGTGACCCACATGGCAGTTTCGCTCGCCATGAGCTTGCTCATGCTGCTGAACTGCGTGATCGGCTCGCCGCGATCCTTGGCCGACGCTGCCGCATACAGCAGCGCCCGTGCCGCCGTAATGCGCGTGGCCATGTCGGCAAGCTTGAACTGGATGGCCTGAAACTCCTTGATCGGCTTGCCAAATTGACGGCGTTCGGCGGCGTACGACGTTGCGATCTCGAGCGCGGCGCGCGCGATGCCGATCGATTGCGCGGAGATGCCGAGCCGCCCGTTGTCGAGCGACTGCATCGCGTAAATGAAACCGCTGCCTTCCGCGCCTAACAGATTGGCGGCCGGCACGCGCAGGTTCTCGAACACGAGCTGCACGGTGGGCGACGCGCGCAGCCCCATCTTGTCTTCTTTCTTGCCGACCTTGAAGCCCGGAAGATCGGGGGTGACGATGAACGCGCTGATGCCGCGCGCGCCGCGACGGTCGCCGGGTTTGTCGGTGCGCGCCATGGCGAGGATCACTTCGGCGTGGCTGCCACTCGAGACCCAGGCCTTGGTGCCGTTCAACACCCAGCAGTCGCCGTCGCGCACGGCCTGCGCGTGCATCGACGCGGCGTCCGACCCGGCGTCGGGCTCGGACAGGGCGAATGCGCCGAGCCACTCGCCGCGCGCCATCGGCTTGAGATACCGGTCCTGCTGCTCCTCACTGCCCCAGCGCAGGAGCATCTGCGTGGGGAGCGAGTTGTGCACGCTCATCGCCACGGCCACCGATGCGTCGACGGCCGCAATTTCCTCGAGCGCGACGAGATAGGTGCACGTATCGAGGCCGAGGCCGCCGAGCGACTCGGGGATGAGCATGCCGAGGAATCCGAGTTCGCCTAACCGGGTGATGATGCCCCGGTCGAAGATGGCGTCGCGATCCCAGGCGTCGCTGTGCGGGGCGATCTCGTCGCGCGCGAATTCGCGCGCGAGCTGCTGGATGCCGCGCTGCTCTTCGGTGAGTGGGATGAGGGCCCAGGACATGACTCGAGAATCAGTAGGAGAAGAAGCCGCGGCCGGTCTTGCGTCCCAACCATCCGGCCGCGACGTATTTGCGGAGCAGCGGACACGGGCGGTACTTCGGGTCGCCGAGCCCGCGGTGCAGCACCTCGAGAATCGACTCGCACGTGTCGAGTCCGATGAGATCGGCCAGCGCCAGCGGGCCCATCGGGTGGTTCATGCCTAACTTCATCACCGTATCGATCGCCTCGGCGCTGCCGACGCCTTCCATGAGGCAGTAGACCGCTTCGTTGATCATCGGCATGAGCACGCGGTTGCTGACGAAGCCGGGGTAGTCGTTCACCTCCACCGGCGTCTTGCCCAGGCGCTTGGCGAGGGCGAGCACGCGGCCCGTGGTCTCATCCGACGTCGCGAGTCCGCGGATGACCTCGACGAGCTGCATCACCGGCACGGGATTCATGAAGTGCATGCCGATCACCTGCGCGGGGCGGCCGGTGCGGGCGGCAATCTCGGTGATCGAGATCGAGCTGGTGTTGGAGGCGAGGATGGCGCCGTTAGGCGCGGCGGCGTCGAGGTCGCCGAAGATGCGGAACTTGAGCTCGGCGTTCTCGGTGGCCGCCTCGACCACGACGTCGGCTTCGCGCACCGGGTCGAACGATTCCGAGAGCGCGATGCGGCCGAGCGCCGCGTCGCGCCCGGCGGCGTCGAGGACGCCCTTCTGTACCTGGCGGGCCATGTTCTTTTCGATGGCCGCGCGGCCGCGCGCGAGCGCGTCGCGCGACACGTCGATCATCGTTACCGGATGACCGGCCGCCGCGAACACGTGCGCGATGCCGTTGCCCATCTGGCCCGCCCCCACCACCACGATGCGTTCAGTCATGTCTCGATGCCATCAAAGGGTGCAGCGCGCGGCGACCGGCGGCGCCACGCCACGAGCAGGGCGATGCACGCCGCCATGCCTAACGCAGCGGCAAGACCGCCCTCCGGACCCCACCCGCCGCCGGTGAGCCAGACCGGCCCGCTGTCCACCACCCGATAGTCCGGCGGACGCGCCGCGAGTCCGCTTACCGGCGCATGGAGCAGCGCGGCCATCGACCAGTTCCAGGCAGCGTGCGCCATCCACGCCGCGTAGAGGCTCTTCGTGAGAAGCAGAATGCCGCCCAGAAAAAATCCCGCCAGGATCACGACGGTGATCGCCTGCGGCGTCGCGCCGGGATTGGCCAGGTGCAAGAGGCCAAAGCCGATGCTCGTGATGCCGAGCGCCGCCGGCCACCCGATCGCTTCGCGCGTGCGCGCGAAGAGATATCCCCGCGAGAGGAGCTCCTCGGCCAACGACTGGGGAAGGAAGAACACGGCCCACGATGCCGCGTAGTGGATCCACGAAACTGGCGCCGCCGCCGGTTGGCTGCGCATCGCGTGCACCGCCAGCAGGACGCCGCTCGGCGCCAGGATGCCGAACGACCCGGCGGCGAGGCCCACCGCGAGCCGCCCCGGCGCCGCCGACCGCCGCCCGAGACCGATCGGCGCCCAGGACCCGCGGTCGACCCAACGCACCATCACGACGTGGGCGACGAGCAGTCCCACGAGCAGCGACCAGAAGCTCAGCCCGAGCCGCGACATGAATCGCAGCACGAGCGGCGCGCTGAGGCCGGCCGTCAGCAGGCTGGCCGACGCCGCGATGAGGAGAAAGCCGATCCACTGCCACGGCGCGCGGAGCGATCCCGAAGGTCGATAAAAGAAATCGCGCGCCGTCAAGCGGGCGCGCGATCGGAGAAGCGGGGCGAGTAGCAGGCGGCGAGCACCGCCTTCACCGCGTCCAGTGCGAGGAACGGCAGCGAGCCGAGCACGAAGGCCCGCGTGAGGCTCCCCGTGAGGACCGCAAGTTGGGCGACGCCTCCGGCGTGAATGAGCGCGATGCCGCACGCCGCGGCAAGCACCCGCCACGCGAACCGCCGCGGCCGGCGACGCGCGATCCAGCCGGCGGCGTACGCGCCTAACGGATACGCCAGAAGGTAGCCGCCGGTCGGGCCGAGGAGGCGCGCCACGCCGGGCAGGCCCTCGGGCGCGAACACCGGCAGCCCCGCGGCGCCGGCCGCGAGATAGAGCACCATGCTCGCCGCGCCGGCTGCCGGACCGAGGCACATGCCCGCGAGGACAACGGCGAGCGGCTGCAGCGTCATCGGCACGCTCGTGCCCGGCACCCGAATCGCCACCTGCGATGCCGCGGCGAGGGCCGCCGCGAAGCCGACGATGCCCGCGACTGCGATGCGCCGGTCGCGCGCGGCGAGGAGCGCGGTCTGTGCCGTCAATTCACGCGCTCCACGCTCAGTGCGACGGCGTTGCCGCCGCCCAGACACAGGGTGGCCATGCCGGTGTGGGCGTCGCGATCGCGCATCGCGAACAACAGCGTGGTGAGGATGCGGGCGCCGCTGGCGCCGATCGGGTGGCCTAACGCAATCGCGCCGCCGTTGACGTTGACCCGGTCCCAGTCCCACCCGAGCGCCTGGCCGTCGGCCAGCGCCTGGGCGGCGAAGGCTTCGTTGGCCTCGATGAGATCGTAGTCGCCGATCTTGGCGCCGGTGCGCTGCATGAGGTTGTTGACCGCGACGATCGGCGCGAAGAAGAGGTCGCGCGGCTCGCCGCCGCCCGTGGCGTAGCCCGTGATGCGGGCCATGATCGGCAGCCCGTGGGCGGTCGCATACGCCTCGGAGGTCACGACTAACGCAGAACCGCCGTCGTTGAGGCCGGGCGCGTTGCCGGCCGTGACCGTCAGCTCGCTGGCCGGGATGTCCTTGGGCGCATCGTTCGGAAACGCGGGGCGGAGCTTGCCTAACTGCTCGAGCGACGTGTCGCGCCGCGGGCCTTCGTCCACGCAGACGCTCGTCGGCCCTTTCTTGCCGGCGATCTCGACCGGCACGATCTCGGCGTCGAACTTGCCGGCGTCGATCGCCGCCACGGCCTTCCGGTGCGACGCGAGCGCGAATTCATCCTGCATCCGGCGCGTGATGCCCGCCTTCTTCGCGGTGTACTCGGCGTGCCCGCCCATGTGCACATCGCAGAAGGAACACCACAGCCCGTCCTTGATCAGTCCGTCGACCAACTGCTGGTCCCCGAACTTGACGCCGCCGCGCATCCCGTAGACGTAGAACGGCGCGTTAGACATCGACTCCTGCCCGCCCGCGACCACCACCTGCTGATCGCCCGCCTTGATCGACTGTGCCGCGAGCATCACCGCTTTGAGACCGGAGCCGCAGACTTTGTTGATCGTGACCGCGGGGACGAGTCCCGGGATGCCGGCATGTATCGCCGCCTGGCGCGCGGGCGCCTGCCCTTCACCGCCCTGGATCACGTTGCCCATGATGACTTCATCGATGTCATCGAGCGGGACCTGCGAGCGGGCGACGGCAGCCCTGATCGCGATGGCGCCGAGGGACGGCGCGGTGACCGGCGCCAGGGTGCCGAGGAATTTGCCGATCGGCGTGCGAACGGCGGAGATGATGACGGGTGTGCGAGTTGGATCAGCCATGAGACGGAGGTCGACGGGTCAGCGGACGCACTACATCCTCTGAAGATTATGCGTCGGACTGAGGGGGAACAACGGCAGAGGGAAGCACCCGTCCGCGGGCGCTTCCCTCTTCGTCGGCTTCACGCCTGGACGTCTACCAGCTCGGCGCCTTCGTCCCGAACTGCTCGCCGTACTCGCGGGTGAGTCGCTTCCAGCCGTCGAACTTCATCGTCTCGATGCCGGCAATACGGCCGATCGCGTCGCCATCGAGCAGGTGGTCGAGTACGTCGAGGCAGATGTGCCATCCCGCGGCGCCCATGGACACCCAGTTGCGATCGATGTTGGCCCAGAGCGTGAGTCGTGTGCCGTCGCCATTGGGTGCGAGCTCCCATCGGAGATTTCCGCCGCCCCAGTCGAACTCGAGCACCTTGGGCGGTTCGGCTCGCTTCACTTTGGTTTCGACAACCTGGGGCGACGGCGCTCCGAACGTGCTGAGCTTCACGGTTTCTCCCGCGACGCCCAGGTTCCGGTCGGCATCGTACGGCGCCCATTCGCGCAACTGCGCCGGGTCGGTGATCGCTTTCCATACCTTCTCAGGCGAATGGTGAAGGTCGCGGACGAGCACGAGCGTCCACTTCTCGCCTTCTTTGCTTTGAATCCGCGCCCCAGCGGCCGGACCCGGCATGTACTGCTCTCGAGTGGTCATCATCGTTTTCTCCTCGATTTCGGTTTCCGTGGTGGTGGGTCGTCCATGCGATCGAGATGGCGCTCGAGTGCATCGATGTGGGTGGACCAGAAGCGCCTGAACTGCGCGAGCCAGTCATCAACCTCTTGCAGCGGTTCCGGCTTGAGTCGATAGAGACGGCGCTGTGCGGCCACGGTAGACTCCACGAACCCCGACTCGCGCAGCACGCGGAGGTGCTTGGAGACCGTGGGTTGTGGCATGCGGAGCCGGCGCTCGATGTCCCCCACGGACTGTTCCGACGTGACGAGGAGACCCAGGATGGCGCGCCGGTTCGGCTCGGCGATGACTTCGAACACGGAGTTCATGGTGACTAATATACCTCGCTAGGTATATACGTGTCAAGGCATGCAATGCGGGAACTCTACGGCCGTTTCCCGGCCTCATCCATCGACATACCACCGGCAAAGGAGCACCTACCCATGAAGCGATCGCTCGCACTCGCGCTCCTCGTCGTCATCTCCGGGGCAGGCAATGTGTGCGCCGCGCAGACCAATGCGCTCAGCGCCGGTCTGCAATCGGACTACAAGACGATCCGCGACTACTTCATTCGCGCCGCGGAAAAAATGCCGGAGGAGAATTACAGCTTCAAACCATCGCCCGATGTGCGCACGTTCGGGCAGCAAGTGGCGCACGTCGCCGACGATCAGTACAACCTGTGCTCGCCGGTGAAAGGCGAAGTGCGGCAGGGTGCGTACCGGCAGATCGAGAATTCGCTCTCAAAGAAGAGCGATCTCGTGGCGGCGCTCAAGGCGGCGTTTGCGTACTGCGACGGCGCCTACGGTGCGCTCACGGATGCGAACAGCGCCGACTCCGTGAAAGGCCAGACGCGCACGCGCTTCGGGATGTTGAACTGGAATCTCTGGCACACCTGGGAGCACTACGGCAACATCGTCGTGTACCTGCGCATGAAAGGCCTCGTGCCGCCGTCGAGCGAACCCGCGCACCAATAGCCCGCCTGCCTAACGCTGCGCTCGGCCGCGCGACCAGCGCCTGAAACTCGGCAGCCGGCACGGCCCTTCCCTAGCTGCCGGCGCTCTCGCCCGTCAGCGCGCGAGTCCGGACCTCGCCGGCCAGCCGCCGAACGAGCTCCTCGACCGGCATCACGTGCGGCTTCTGCTCTCTGCCTAACCGATGCTCGCGCAGCGCGACCGTGCCCGCCGCGGCCTCGCGCTTGCCCACGATGGCCATGTAGGGTGTCTTGAGGCGCTCCGCTTCCGCAATACGGTAGTTGAGCGTCTGCGCGCGGTCGTCCAGCGACACGCGCAGGCCGGCAGCTTTCGCGCGCGCGGCCACCGCCGCCGCCGCGTCGCGCACTTCATCCGTGATCGGGATGACGCGCAGCTGCTCCGGCGCCAGCCACAGCGGGAACGCGCCTGCGTAGTGCTCGATCAGTCCGCCGACGAACCGTTCCATGGACCCCACGAGCACGCGATGCAGCATCACCGGCCGATGCGGAGTGTTGTCCGCGCCGATGTACTCGAGCCCGAACCGCTCGGGCAGATTGAAATCGAGCTGCACCGTCGGCCCCTGCCACTTTCGGCCGATCGCATCGATCAGCTTGAAGTCCAGCTTGGGCCCGTAAAACGCGCCGCCGCCGGCGTCGATGGTGTACGCCTGGCCCCGACCCTCGAGCACCCGCGCCAGCGTCTGCTCGGCGTTGGTCCAGACCTCCGGTGCGCCTAACGCATTGTCCGGACGCGTCGAGAGCTCGACCGTGTACGGATAGCCGAAGGCGCGCAGCATCTCGTCCACCAGATCGAGCAGCCGCTCGATTTCCGTGTCCACCTGCTCGGGCGTGCAGAACACGTGCGCATCGTCCTGCGTGAACCCGCGTACGCGCAGCATGCCGTGCAGAACGCCGCTCCGCTCATACCGGTACACGGTGCCGAATTCGGCGAAGCGCAGCGGCAGATCGCGATACGACCGCTGGTGCGCCTGATAGATGCAGATGTGCCCCGGGCAATTCATCGGTTTGGGGCGGTAGGCGGCGCCTTCCACCTCCATCGCCCCGAACATGTTCTCGCGGAAATTGACGAGGTGTCCGGAAATCTCGAACAGCTTCTCGCTCGTGATGTGCGGCGTGTACACGAGGTCGTAGCCGTGACGCAGGATGAGCTCGCGCTCGAACGTCTCGATCTCGTTCCGGACGATGGCGCCGCGCGGGTGCCAGAGAATGAGTCCGGGCCCAACGCGCTGGTCCACCGAGAACAGGTCGAGCTCTTTGCCTAACGTACGGTGGTCGCGCCGCTTTGCCTCCTCGAGGCGGTGGAGGTACGCGTCCAGCTCGTCCTTGGAGAACCAGGCCGTCCCATAGATGCGCTGCAGCTGCTGGCGATGCTCGTCGCCCCGCCAGTACGCCGCCGCGGTATGCATCAGCTTGATGTGCTTGACGCGCGACGTATCGGGCACGTGCGGACCCCGGCACAGATCGACGAACGGACCGTCCGTATACACGGAGATCACCTCGTCGTCACCGAGCTCGGCCAATCGCTCGAGCTTGAGGGGATCGTCGGCGAAGCGGCGTTCGGCGTCGGCGCGATTCACTTCCTCGCGAACGAACGGATACTTCTCCTGCGCGACCTTCCGCATCTCATCTTCGAATGCGCTCAGATCCTCGGGCGTGAACGGCTGCTCGACCTCGAAGTCGTAGTAGAACCCGTCCTCGATGGCGGGGCCGAACCCGATCTTGGCGCGCGGGCGCAGACGACGCACTGCGGTCGCCAGCATGTGCGCAGCCGAGTGTCGCAGCACGGCGAGGGATGCGGCATCCTTCTCCGTGAGCACGCGGAATTGCCCGCCGCGACGGAGCGGCGTGACGAGGTCCTGCACCTCACCATCGACCTGCACGGCGACGGCCGCACGAAGCAACCCCGCACCGATGGACGCCACGACGTCGCGCGGCAACGTTCCTGCAGGAACCTGGCGCTCGGAGCCATCGGGAAGCGTGAGCGTGAGCTCGTGGTCGCTGCCGACGTGCGGCGGGGGCGCTATGACGGGCGAACGATCGATCATGTCTCGGTATTCGGGGGATGCGCCGAGCCTCAAGGTCGCGGCGCGAAGCGGGCGCGCCTCTTGCGCTCACGCGTCCGAAGCTTCACGCTAAGTTATCGTTGCGAGTTACCCTCCGCCACAGGTCGCACTATGTCACGGTATCGCATTCGCTACGAGGAGCCGGAGTCCGGCGGAACCTTTGCGAGTCTCGTCATCGGCGCGGTCGCAGGATTCGCCGTCGGCATGCTCGTCGCCCAAAAATCGGGCGGCATCGCGGGCATCACGGCGCGCGTGAAGCATCGTTGGGCGGAGCTCGAGGAGAACGAGGGCGACGAACTGCCCGAGACCGACGCGGCGCGCGAGAGCAGCTTCGATGACGATCTGGACGAAGCCGAACGCGAAGACGAAGAAGAGCTCGAGGCGGAGTACGAGGCGGACATGGCCGCCGACGCCGAAAGCATGGAGGAAGCCGACGAGGCCGATGACGTCGACGAAGAAGATGCGCACGCCGCGCTCGAGGACGAGGTGCTCGAAGCGTTCCAGGCCGATTCGACGCTGCGCGAGCGCGCGATCGACATCAGCGCGGTTGGCGACGGCTTGATCGAGCTCTCGGGATGGGTCGACACGGACGACGAATCACATCACGCGGCCGCGGTGGCGCGGCGCGTCGCCGGTGTCGAATCGGTGGTGAATCGATTGGCCGTGGGCCAGGCAGACGCCGTCGAGCGCGCGCGCGACGAGCATCGCGAGCACGGTGCGACGCGGCGTCGCACGGCGGATCGCGACCGCACGAGCGAGGAGCACGAATAAGAGCGCTCGGCCCCGCTGGCCGCGTGGCTTCGTGAAGATGGGGTGGACATGCGGCATGCTCCGGGCGAGCAGCGTCGCGTCGCATTGATCGGGCTCGTGGCGCCTGCTCGTCGAAGCCAGCCCACGCGAATATCTTTCGAGGTCTATGCGCGCAGACCTCGCCCCCCAGTACGATCCCGCCCAACTCGACGCGGCGCTGTATGCGCGGTGGAAAAGCGCCGGCGTGTTCACCGCCCACGCAGACCGCACGACCCGACTCGGCGGCGATCGCGTTCCGTTCGTCATCGTGATTCCGCCGCCCAACGTGACGGCGGTGCTGCACATGGGTCATGGTTTGAACGACACCGTGCAGGACGTGATCATGCGCTGGCGTCGCATGGCCGGCGACGAAGCGTTGTGGGTGCCCGGCACCGACCACGCTGGTATCGCCACGCAGAACGTGATCGAGCGCCAGCTGGCGCAGGAAGGACGCACGCGCTTCGACCTGGGACGCGACGCGTTCGTCGAGCGCACCGCGACGTTCGTGGCCGAGACCGGCGGCGTGATTCTCAAACAGCTCGAGGCGATCGGCGCATCGTGCGATTGGACGCGCACTGCCTACACGTTCTCGCCCGAACTGTCGCGCGCCGTGCGCGAAGCGTTCGTGCGCCTGTACGACGCCGGGCTGATCTACAAGGGACACCGTGTCATTCACTGGTGCCCCCGCTGCCTCACGTCGCTCAGCGATGAAGAAGCGGAGTTCGCGGACGAGCGCGGCGAGCTCTATCAGATCGCATACCCGGTAGCCGGCCATCCGGATCGCCGCGTCGTGGTGGCGACGACGCGCCCCGAGACCATGTTAGGCGACGTGGCCGTGGCGGTGCACCCCGACGACGAGCGATATCGCGACCTCGTTGGGCAGCACGTGGTGCTGCCGATCGTGGGCATCGAGATCCCGGTCGTCGCCGACGCGTACGCCGATCCCGCGTTCGGCACCGGCGTGGTGAAGATCACGCCGGCGCACGACGCCAACGATTTCGACGTCGGCGTGCGGCACGGCCTGCCCACGCCGGTGGTGATCGACGAAGTTGGCGCGATGCGCGACGGGGCCGAAGCGTCGGGCCGCGTGCCCGAGTCGCTGCGCGGACTCGACCGCTTCGATGCGCGCGCACGCATTGTCGAGATGCTGCGTGCGACCGGCCAGCTCGTGAAGGTTGAGCCGCATCAACACGCCGTGCGCCACTGCTACCGTTGCGACACCGTGGTCGAGCCGCGCCTGTCCGACCAGTGGTTCGTGCGCATGGCGCCGCTCGCCAAACCGGCGCTCGAGGCGCTGCGCGACAAGCGGCTGCGCGTGCTGCCCGAACGATGGGAAGCCGTGTACGTGAACTGGATGGAGAACATCCGGGACTGGAACATCTCCCGCCAGCTCTGGTGGGGGCATCGCATCCCTGTGTGGTACTGCGACGGGTGCGGCGGCGACTCGATCGTCAGCCGCGAGGACGTCGCGGCGTGTCCGCGGTGCGGCGGCGCGGTGCGGCAGGACGAGGACGTGCTCGATACGTGGTTCTCGTCGTGGCTGTGGCCGCTGTCGACGTTGGGCTGGCCTAACGAAGAGGCGCGCGACCTCGCCGCGTTCTATCCGACCGACGTGCTGGTGACGGCGCCGGAGATCCTGTTCTTCTGGGTGGCGCGGATGGTGATGGCCGGCTGCTTTTTCATGGGCCGCGAGCCGTTCCACACCGTGTACCTGCACGGCACCGTGCGCGACATGCAGCACGTGAAGATGTCCAAGTCGTTAGGCAACGGGATCGACCCGCTCGACGTCGTGCAGTCGTACGGCGCCGACGCGCTCCGCTACACGGTGATCGCGGGGCTCGGCCTGGGCACGGACGTGATGCTCGATCCGACCAATCTCGAGCAGTCGTTCGCGCCGGGGCGCAACTTCGTCACCAAGCTGTGGAACATCGGCCGGTTCATCCTGCAGAATCTGGGCGACGCGCCGGCGCCCGCGCTGGCGGACATCGCCCCCGCGCGTCTCACGCGCGCCGACGCCTGGATTCTTTCGCGCCTCGACGCCGCCATCGCCGAGTGCGACGCGGCACTCGGGCCGGCGCGGCCGGACGCGGCGCGCGCTGGGCGCTGGACGCCAGGCGAGCTGTACGCGGGATTGCGCTTGAGCGAGCTGGTGGAAGCCGCGCGGCGCTTCGCGTGGAACGAGCTCGCCGACTGGTACGTCGAGAGCACGAAGCCGCGGTTAGGCGGTTCCGATGGCGATGTGGCGCGCGCCGTGCTCGTGCACGCGTTCGACGCCGCGCTGCGTCTCCTGCACCCCGTGGTCCCGTTCATCACCGAAACGCTCTGGCAGGCCATCGCGCCGCGCGGCGCCGACGAGTTCCTCGCGCGCGCCGCATGGCCGGTGCGGCGCGGGCGCGATGACGACGCCGCGCGCGAATTCGAGCTGGTGCGCGAAGCGGTCGGCGCGATCCGTCAGATCCGCGCCGAGTACAACATCGCGCCGGGGGCGCGCGTCGCTGCGCGGCTCACCGGCGCCCAGGATCGCTCGGCGCGGGTGCTCGCGCACGAAGCGGCGCTCATCGGGCATCTCGCGCGTGCCGACGCGTCCGCGGGCGACGAGCCCGGCAACGGCGAAGCGGCGGCGCACGCGGTGCTGAGCGACGGCTCGCACGTCCGCGTGCCGCTCGCCGGCACCATCGACCTCGGCAAGGAATGCGGCCGGCTGCGCGGCGAGCTCGAGCAGATCGCGTCCCTGCGCGCCGGCATCGAACAGCGGTTAGGCAACGAGCGCTTCGTGACGCGCGCCAAGCCGGACGTCGTGGCCGGCGAGCGGCGGCGCCTCGAGGAGCTCACCACGCGCGCGGCGCAGCTCACGGCCAAGGTGCACACGCTGTGCGGCGGCTGACCGCCGCGCTGGTCCTTGCGTTAGGCGCGTGCGCGCAGCCTGGCGCGCCGCCGGGTGGACCGCCGCGCCACGTCGCGGCCAAAGTCGATTCGATCATCCCGGACAGCGGCGCCACGAGAGTGAAGGCCAAGGAAGTCCAGATCCTGTTCGACGAAGTGGTGTCCGAGAAACCCGCCGCGCAGGGCGCGAACGACCTGAGCGCCCTCGCGCTCATTTCGCCGAGCGACGGTGAAGTCCACGTGGGTTGGCACCGCAAGCGCCTCTCGATCCACGGCAAGCACGACTTCAAGGCGAACACCGCGTACACGGTGACGCTCCTGCCCGGACTCGCCGATCTGCACGGCAACGTCATCAAGACGCCGATCACCATTGTGTTCTCGACCGGCGATTCGATTCCCAACACGCGCATCGCCGGCATCGCCTTCGACTGGGTGGCCGGCAAGCCGATCCCGAACGCGATGGTCCAGGCCATCCAGCGACCCGACAGCACCGTCTATCTCGCGCGCGCCGATTCGTTAGGCGGATTCGTGCTCGCCCACGCGCCCGCGGGCACCTACACCGTGCAGGCCTGGAACGACGCCAACAACAACCGCCTGATCGATCCGCACGAAGTGTGGGACAGCATCCACGTCGTGCTCAAGGACAGCGCGCGGCTGGAAATGCTCGCCTTCGCGCACGACACCGTCGCGCCGCGCATCGATCAGTTCTCGATCGTCGACTCGAGCGCGGTCCGGGTGACGTTCGACCGCGCGCTCGACACGGCCCAGAAGATCGACACGGCGTTGTTCGTGGTGAAGCGCGCGGATTCGTCGCTGGTGCCGATCAAAGCTGTCGAGCGCGGGAACGTGTACGATTCCGTACGCGCAGCGACGATGCCGAAGGACACGACGCACAAGGCTGATACCACGAGCAAGGCCCCGCCGACGAAGGCGCCGCCCACTCCGCCACGCCGCGGCGTGTTGGGCGGACGGGGTGCGCGAAACCTGCCGACCGCCGACACGACCAAACGCGCGCCGCTGCCCAAGCCGAGCCGGCCGAGTCCGGTGATTGAAGTGGTGGTGATCCTGGCCGAGCCGCTCGAGCCGGGTACATCGTATCGCATTACCGCGCGCGACGCGCGCAGCCTGCTCGGGTACAAGGCGAGCCCGAGCCGGGTGTTCACGATGCCGAAGCCGGCGCCGCCATCGACGAAGCCCCAAGCGCATCCGCCCAAACCAAAGGCGGACACGACGAAGGCGCCGCCGCCGCACAAGCCATGACCGACCCTCGACGCGCGCTGCCAAGCGTGCACACGCTGCTGGACTCCGAGGCGGTGCGTCCGCTGCTCGAGCGCGCGCCGCGCGCGCTCGTCGCGGACGCCGTGCGGGACGCGGTGGAGCAGGCGCGCCGCGATCCGGATCGCGCACCGCGCGATCCGGCATCGTGGCGCGCGGCGGTGGATGCGGCGCTGGACGAGCGGGAGCGCCGCTCGCTCCGACGCGTGCTCAACGCGACCGGCGTGGTGCTGCACACGAACCTCGGCCGCGCGCCCCTCGCGCGCGCGGCCATCGACGCGATCGCGCAGGCCGCCCAAGGCTACTCCAATCTCGAGTATGATCTCGAGCACGGGACGCGCGGCACGCGCTACGTGCATTGCGTCGGGTTGCTGCGCGAGCTCACGGGCGCCGAGGACGCGCTGGTGGTGAACAACGGCGCCGGTGCGATGGTGCTCGCGCTCAACACGTTCGCCGAGGGCGCGGACGCGATCGTGTCGCGCGGCGAGCTGGTGGAGATCGGCGGCAGCTTCCGCGTGCCCGACATCATGGCCAAGAGCGGCGCGCGGCTGGTGGAGGTGGGCACCACCAACCGGACGCATCCCGAGGACTATCGCCGAGCGTTAGGCGGCGCCGGCAGGCGCGGTGCGCTCGTCAAGGTACACCGCTCGAACTTCGCGATCGAAGGGTTCGTGGCCGATGTGCCGGTGCGCACGCTGGCGCCGCTCGCCGCCGCGGCCGGCGTGCCGGTGCTGCATGATCTGGGGAGCGGGTTGTTCGTGCCGCTGGACGCGTACGGCCTGACGGGAGAGCCGGTGGCGCGCGATGCGGTGCGCGACGGCGCGACGGTCGTGACGATGAGCGGCGACAAGCTCTTGGGCGGTCCGCAGGCGGGCATCGTGCTGGGGACGCGCGACGCGGTCGAGCGGATGCGGCGCAATCCGCTGACGCGGGCGCTGCGGGTGGACAAGCTCACGCTGGCGGCGCTCGAGGCGACGCTCGCGCTCTACCGCGATCCGGCGCGCGCGCTGCGCGAGATTCCGGCGCTGGCGATGTTGACGGCGCCGGTGGCGCGGATCCGGGAGCGGGCGGTGGCGTTAGGCGCGAGGCTGGCCGGCGGCGGCATCGCGGCGGCGGTGGTCGACACGGACGCCACCGCCGGCGGCGGCGCGTTCCCGACGACGCGCATTCCCTCGGCGGCGCTTGCGTTAGGCGGCGACGCCGCGGCGCACGAGGCGCGCTTGCGCGCCGCGCGCGCCGGCGGCGTCCCGGTGATCGGCCGCATCGCCGATGGCCGGCTGCTGCTCGACCTGCGCTCGGTCCCCGAAGACGAGGACGACGCACTCGCCACCGCCGTCCTCGCGGCCCTCGCGTGACGATGCGCCCTGCGGTGTTCCTCGATCGCGATGGCACGGTAAACGTCGACGCCGGCTTCGTTCGCCAACCGGCCGATGTCGTCCTGATTCCCGGTGCGGCGCGCGCGATCGCACGCCTCAACGCCGCGCAGGTGCCGGTAGTGATCGTCACCAACCAGTCGGGCATCGGCCGCGGGCTGATGAGCACGGCCGACTACGCCGCCGTGCGCGACCGGCTGGCCGAGCTGCTGCGGGAACAGGAAGCATACGTGGACGCGACCTACGAGTGTCCGCACGATCCGCGCGTCGGGGCCTGCGAGTGCCGCAAGCCGGGGACGGCGCTGTTCACCCGCGCCGCGCGGGATCTCGACCTCGCGCTCGACCGCTCGTGGTACGTCGGCGACCGGTGGCGCGACATCGCGGCCGCACTCGAGTTAGGCGGCGAGGGCGTCCTCGTGCCCGCCGCCAGCACGCCCGACGAGGATCTGCGCCTGGCGCGCGAGCGCGCGCGCGTCGTCGACACGCTCGGCGAGGCGGTCGATACCGTGCTCGCGTCGCTCGCCGCGGTGCGATGACGGGCGACACGCGGCGGATCGCCGTCATGGCATCGGGGCGCGGCTCCAATCTCGATGCGCTGCACCGCTATCTCGCCGCGCTCGGGCCGCGGGCGGCGGCGACGATCGGACTGGTCGTGTGCGACCGCGAGGCCGCCGGCGCGCTCGCGCTCGCCTATGCGTTAGGCATCGACGCCCGCGTCGCCGCGCCGGGCCCGGATCAGGGCGAACGCCTGGCGTCGCTGCTCGCGGAGTTCGAGGTCGATCTGGTCGTGCTCGCCGGCTACGTCCGGCTCGTCCCCGATGATGTCGTGCGCGCGTATCGCGGCCGCCTGGTGAACGTGCACCCTGCCCTGCTCCCTGCGTTCGGCGGCCGGGGGATGTACGGCGGGCGCGTGCATCAGGCCGTCCTCGACGCCGGCGCCCGCGTGAGCGGCGTCACGACGCACTTCGTGGATGCCGTGTACGACCGCGGCGCGATCATCGCACAGTGGCCGGTGCCGGTGGCGCACGGCGACACGGCCGCATCGCTCGGCGCGCGCGTGCTGCGCGTCGAGCACCTGCTGTATCCGCGCGTGGTGCAGGCCGTGGCCGCCGGCCGGGTGTCGCTCGACGACGCGGGCCGAGCCGTGTGGGCGGATGCGGCGCCGCGCCGCGGACTGACCTTCGTTCCCGAATCGCTGGAGGACCACGAGATTGTCCGGTACATCGACGATGCGCTCGACTGTTCGCCCCGTTAGGCGCGGCGCGCGCGTCACCCTCGTCGCGGCGCTGATCGCGATGGCGGCGGCTCCGGTCGTTGGCCACGCCCAGGGCGCGGCCGCGCCCGACACCACGACGCTGCCGGCGCTCGAGTCGTGGATCGCCCTCGACGCGTCGCCCGGCCGCGAAATGGCAGCCGACGCGATCATCGAGCGCGCGATTCCGGGATGGCAGCGCGATGCGTTAGGCAACCTTGTGATGCGCCGCGGCAGCGGCAGCCCCCGGCGCATCGTGGCCTGCGCCATCGACGAACCGACCTTCGTCGTCAGCGAGCTCACGGCCGACGGCTATCTGCGCCTCCACGATCCCGTCGGCCTGCCCCGCAATCCATTGTGGACGCAATTCCACGAAGGCCAGCGCATCATCGTGCACACGCGCCGCGGTGGCGTGTCCGGCGTGATCGGCGTCCGCAGCGTGCACCTGTGGCGCGGCCGTTCGCCCGGCGACGCGCCGGCGAGCATCGAGAACCTGTGGGCCGACGTCGGCGCGCGCAGCAGAGCCGAGGCGCAGGCGATGGGCATCGAGCTGCTCGACCCGGTAACGCGCGACTGGCCGCGCTGGACCTACGGCGATTTCGTCGCCGGCCCGGGAGCCGCCGACCGCACCGGATGCGCGGCCGTCGCCGCCGCGGCGAGCGCGGCGCCCGAACACGGCGAAACGGACTACGTGATCTCGGTCCAGCACGGCTTCCGTTGGGCGGGTCTGTCGGCGGTGGTCGCTTCGTTAGGCGGCGCCGATACGCTCGTGCTCGCCGTCGCGCCCCAGACGGCGCCCGGACCGGGCGGGCCGCCCGTGAGCGCACGCACGGACACGCGGGCGCCGTTTCCTGCGCTGCCGGGCGTCGAGGTTGGCACGACGATCGAGCTCGGCGTGCGCTCGCGCTACCCCAACACGCTCGTCGAGAGCATCGACCAGGGCGACGCCGAGCAGTACGAGGCTGCCGTCGCGCGCGCGGCGGGAATCGCGTCGCGCCCGCCGTTCGTCGAGCTCGACGTGCCGGCCGAGCGCACGAACGAGCCGCGCGACAGTCTCGCCGCCGCGGCCTCCCTGCTCCGCCGTCTCGCCGACGCGTACGGCGTGTCGGGCGACGAAGGCCAGGTGCGCGATGCGGTGCGCGCCGCGCTTCCCGAGTGGGCCGCGGCCAACGCGCAGGTGGATACGGCGGGCGACCTCATCGTCGCCGTTGGGCCGGACCGCGACACGACGGTCTTCGTCGCGCACATGGATGAGGTGGGCTTCGCCGTCTCGCACATCGCGCCAGACGGCACGGTGTCGCTCGCGCGCCGCGGCGGCTTTCTGGGCTCGCTGTGGGAAGGACAGACCGCCATCGCGCACGTCGATTCCGGGCAGTCGCATCTGAACGTGCGCGGGATTTTCATCCCGCGCGACAGCGCACACACGGCGCAGCCGCGCGAGCTCACGGCGTGGTTCGGCTTCGATTCCGCAGCGCTCGCCGCGCGCGGCGTCGCCGTCGGCACCACGATCACCAGCTACAAGAAAGCGGCCCGCTTCGGCGCGCTGCGCTTCTCGGCGCGCTCGCTGGACGATCGCACCGGCTGCACGGCCCAGCTGCTCGCCATGCGCGCGATCAATCCGGCCACGCTGACGCACAAGGTGATCTTCGCATTCTCGGTGCGCGAGGAAACGGGACTCTTCGGCGCGGCGGCGATCGCGGCGGCGTTGGGCACATCGGTGCACCGCGTGCACGCGATCGACACGTTCGTGTCGGCCGACGATCCGATGGAGAGCGACCGCTTTGCCGACGCGCCGTTAGGCGCCGGGGCCGTCGTCCGCGCGCTCGACAATTCGAGCGCCACGCCGCCCGCCGAGGTCGATCGCGTGCTGGCGATCGCGCACGCGGCGCGCATCCCGATCCAGGTCGGGACGACCAACGGCGGCAACGACGGGAGCGAGTTCGTGCGCTGGGGCGCCGTGGACATTCCCATCGGCTGGCCGCTCCGCTACTCGCACTCGCCGGCGGAAGTGATCGATCTGCGCGACGTGTTGTCGCTCAGCCGCGTGATCGAGCGCCTCGCGCGCGCCTCGGAGCCTGCGCGTCGTCCGACGCCGCCGGCCGCGGCGAAACCGTAATCCCGAACCCAGGAATCATGCCCCGCGCACTACTGTCGGTATCCGACAAGTCCGGTCTCGTCGACCTCGCCCGCGGCCTCGCCGGCCACGGATGGGAGCTCGTGTCCACCGGCGGCACCGCGCGCGCGCTGCGCGACGCCGGCCTAACGGTGAAGGACGTGAGCGCCATCACCGGCGTCCCGGAAATGCTGGACGGCCGCGTGAAGACGCTGCATCCGGCCGTCCACGGCGGCCTGCTGGCGCGCCGCGACCTGCCCGAACACATGCGTGCGCTCCGCGAGCACGACATCGCGCCCATCGATCTGGTCGCGGTCAACCTGTATCCGTTTCGCGAGACCGCGGCGAAAGCCGATATCAGCGCCGAGGACGTGATCGAGCAGATCGACATCGGCGGTCCATCCATGATTCGCTCCGCGGCCAAGAACTTCGCCAGCGTGTACGTGGTGGTCGATCCGGCCGACTATGCGCGCGTGCTGGCCGCGGTCGAGGCGAGCGATGACGATCTCGACCTGCGCACCCTGCTCGCGGGCAAGGCATTCGCGCACACCAGCGCCTACGACGCGGCAATTGCCGGCTGGTTCGCCTCGCAGCGCGAGGGCCTCTTTCCGGAATACGTCGCGCTGTCGCTCGAGCGCGCGCAGTCGCTCCGGTACGGCGAGAATCCGGATCAGCGCGCCGCGTTCTACATCGAGCGGCCGGGCGCGGGGCTGCAGGGCCTCACCCAGCGCGGCGGCAAGGAGCTCAGCTTCAACAATCTGCTCGACCTCGAGGGCGCGCTCCTCGCCACCGATTTGTTCGCGGGCGACCGCCCCTGCTGCGCCATCATCAAGCACACCACGCCGTGCGGCCTGGCGTTAGGCGAGACGGCGCTCGACGCCTATGAGAAAGCGTTGGCCTGCGATCCGGTGTCGGCGTTCGGGTCCGTCATCTCGGTGAACGTGCCGGTGGATGAGGCCGCGGCGCAGGCCATCTCGCGGCTCTTCGTCGAGTGCCTCGTGGCGCCCGCGTTCTCCGAAGAAGCGGTCGACATCCTCGGCCGCAAGAAAAATCTGCGCGTGCTCGAGGGGCGCGCGCAGTGGGACAAAGGCGCGTTCGACTTGAAGCGCGTGCGCGGAGGATTCCTCGTCCAGGAGCGGACCGGCATTGGTGACGAATTGTCGTCGTGGCGGGTTGCTACGAAGCGCTCGCCGACGCGCGAGGAGCAAGCCGACCTCGAGTTCGCGTGGCGCGCTGTGGCGAGCGTCAAGTCCAACGCGATCGTACTCGCTCGCAACGGCGCCACGATCGGGATCGGCGCGGGCCAGATGTCGAGGGTCGATGCGTCCTTCCTCGCCGTGCACAAGGCGAAAGGCGCCGGACACGATACCCAGGGAGCCGTGCTCGGATCAGATGCTTATTTTCCGTTTCGTGACGGCGTCGACCAGGCCGTCGAGGCCGGCATCACCGCGATCGTCCAGCCCGGCGGCTCGGTGCGGGACGATGAAGTGATCGCTGCCGCCGATGAGCGCGGCATCGCCATGGTGCTCACCGGCAAGCGGCTCTTCCGCCACTAGACTAACGGACGCCTCGCGCGTCCCTCTTCCCGATCGCATGGCCACCACCGAGCTCGACTATCGTCCCTCGTACCGGGCAGCCGCCATTGCCGGCGTGCTCGTGTTCGTGCTGTACCTGCTCACGCTGTCGCCGTCGACGGCGATGTGGGACACGAGCGAGTACATCTCGGCCGCCTACGTGCTCGGCCTGCCGCACCCGCCCGGCAATCCGTTGTTCGTGCTCATCGGACGCCTGTTCGCGGTGCTTCCGCTGGGCTCGCTCAGCGTGGCCGTGAAGATCAACATGTTGGCGGCGCTGACGAGCGCGATCGCGGCGGCCATGTGGTTCCTGGTCGCCGAGCGCGTGCTGGTGTCGTGGCTGCCCGACCGGTGGCAGCGCATCGTCGGCGGCGCGTTAGCCACGCTGGTCGGGGCGACGGCGTTCACGGTGTGGAATCAGTCGGTGGTGAACGAGAAAGTGTATACGGTGTCGTTGATGGGCCTCGCGATCGTGTCGTGGCTCACGGTGCGGTGGTCCGACGACCCCGAGGGACCCGCCGCCGACCGCACCCTGGTGCTGATCGCGTACCTGCTCGGGTTAGGCAACGCGAACCACATGATGGGACTGCTCGCCGGCCCGGCGGTGGTCGTGGCCGTGCTCGTGCGGCGGCCGGATACCCTGCTGCGCTGGAAGCTGCTCGCCGTGATTGCCGGCGCGTTCCTGCTCGGCAACACGCCGTTCCTCACGCAGCCGATTCGGGCGATGCACCATCCGCCGATCGATGAAGGCGAGCCCACGACGTGGAGCGCGTTCTGGTACAACTTCAACCGCGGCCAGTACGGGAAGCCGTCGGTGTTCGACCGCCAGGCCCCGTTCATCGGGCAGTTAGGCATGTACTGGCTCTACTTCAAGTGGCAGTGGATCCGCGACGCCGCCGGGCAGAACGGATTCTGGCAAGCGTTGATGGCCGTCGCGTATATGGCGCTCGGCCTGTTAGGCGGCTGGGTGCACTGGAAGCGCGACCGGAAGTCGTTCTGGTACCTCGGGACGTTCATGTTCACGCTGACCCTGCTGCTCATCTGGTACCTGAACTTCAAGTACGGGTACAGCCAGTGCACGGCGATGGGCAATCCGCCCGGCGTGCCGTGCGAGGTGCGCGACCGCGACTACTTCTTCATCGTCAGCTTCTCGGCCTGGGGCGTGTGGGTGGCGCTCGGCCTGGTGTGGGTGTGGAGCTACCTCGGCTCGCTGGTCGGCAGCGAAGGCGTGAAGCTCGGCAAGGCGTACGAGACGCTGCCCACGCGCAACGGATGGCTCGGCGTGTCGCCGTTGCTCCTCGTCGCGTTCGTTCCGTTAGTCGCGAACTGGACGGCTGCGTCGCGCGCCGGACAGACCGACACGCGCGACTTCGCGCACGACCTGCTCAACAGCGTCGAACCGTACGGCATTCTCGTCACGGTGGGCGACAACGATACCTTCCCGCTCTGGTACGCGCAGGAAGTGGAAGGCATCCGCAAGGACGTGATCGTCGCCAACACGTCGCTGCTCAACACCGACTGGTACGTTAGGCAGCTGATCCAGCGCCCGGTGTACACGTACGACAGCCTCGCGGGGCCCGCCATCTATCGAGGACATGCGTGGCCCAAACCGGCAGGGTCGCCGTTGCACCTCACGATCGATCAGGCAAACGCGCTGCCGCCGTCGGTCGAAATCACGCAGCCCGAGATCTTCAAGGCGGGCAACCTCACGGCAACGATTCGGCCGCAAGTGCTCGCGCGTGCGGACGTGGTCGTCTTGCGCATGATTCGCGACTCGTGGCCCGAGCGCCCTGTGTACTTCAGCCGTACGGCCGGCGGCTATCCGGGTGACCTCGGCCTCGAATCGCATTTGTTGACGCAGGGTCTCGCGCGCAAGCTGCTGCCGCAAGAACCGGTGGCGGGCAAGGACACGGTTCCCGTGCCCGGCGAAGGCATGCTCGACGTGAAGACCTCGGATTGGCTCTGGAACCACGAGTTCCAGGCGCCCACGTCGCTCGCGCGTCGTTCGATGTGGGTGGACCGCGCGTCGGTGGGCATCCCGTATCTGTACATCGCGAGCGGCGCGACGCTCGCCGAAGCCGAGCAAGCATCGGGCGGCGATGCGAAAGACGCGGACCACATCATGTCGCAGGTGCAAGCGATCGCGAACGCGACGGGCTTGCAAGGGTTGTTTGCGCCGCAACCGGCGCAACCGCCAATCCCGCTGCAGCCGGAGTCGAATGCGACCAAGCTGCTCGACACGACCAAGCCGAAGACCAAGCCGAAGAAACCGTGATCGACTCTGATGCACGCGTCGTCGCGGGTTGCGTGCCCGGCAGCGATGGGTGATGTTTTGAAGTCTGGAGGGCTAGACCTAACTGGTAAGGCAGCGGTCTTGAAAACCGCCGGGCGAAAGCCCTTACAGGTTCGAATCCTGTGCCCTCCGCCTGGTCTGGCAATTCGGGCGAGACGCGATACCGAAAATGCTGGAGTGGTGGCCGAGAGGCTGAAGGCGGCGGTTTGCTAAACCGTTATAGGGTTGAAAAGCCCTATCGAGGGTTCGAATCCCTCCCACTCCGTTCGAGGGAAGCGCGCGGTTGCGTGCTTCCCTCGTTGCTTATGTTACCCGCATGCCTTTACTGACCTCGGCTCCCCGCGTTCGCTTCGCGCCATCGCCCACCGGCTATTTGCACGTGGGCGGTGCACGCACGGCGTTGTTCAACTGGTTGTTCGCGCGAAAATATCACGGACAGTTTTTGCTGCGCATCGAGGACACGGACAAAGCCCGCAGCACCGACGAGAGCACGCGCGCAATCTTCGAGGGCCTCACGTGGCTCGGTCTCGACTGGGACGAACAGGTGGTCTACCAGGCGCAGGGATTGGCGCATCACCAGCGCGATGCGCGGTTGCTGCTCGATCGCGGGCACGCATACCGGTGCTTCTGCACGGCGGCGGAGCTCGACGCCCAACGCAAGGCGGCCGGTGCGCGGGGCGAGAGCTTCCGCTACGACCGGCGCTGCGATCGGCTTTCGCCCGACGAGGTGCAACGCCGCGTGGAGGCAGGCGATCCGTTCGTCGTCCGGTTCCGGGTGCCTAACGGAACGACGTCGTGGGACGACGTGGTGCACGGCCCGATCGCGTTCCCGAACAAGGACATCGAGGACTTCGTCATTCTGCGCTCGGACGGAACGCCGATCTACAACATGGCGGTGGTGTCCGACGACATCGCGATGGCGATCTCGCTCGTCATGCGCGGCGACGACCACATCTCGAATACGCCCAAACAGATTCTCCTGTACGACGCGTTAGGCCACGCGCTGCCGCGCTTCGCGCACGTGCCGATGATCCACGGCTTGGACGGGAAGAAGCTGAGCAAGCGGCACGGCGCCACCGCGGTCGCCGACTACCGCAACGAGGGCATCCTGCCGAGCGCGATGGTGAACTTTCTCGCGCTGCTGGGATGGTCGCCGGGCGGCGATCGCGAGGTCATGACCCTCGATGAAATGATTTCCCTCTTTTCCACCGACGGCCTGCAGAAGAAGGCAGCGGTGTTTGACACGAAGAAGCTCGAGTGGATGAACGGGCAGCACCTGAGTCTCACGCCGTCGACGGAGCTCGAGCCAAGGGTGACGCCCGATCTCGTTGCGAGCGGACTCGCATCAGCCGAGGATCTTTCGGCGAAACATGTGTGGTATCTGTCGCTGCTCGACCTGCTCAAAGTTCGCGCTCGCACGGTGCACGACATCGTGCGTCAGGCTGCGCCGTACTTTCCGGGCCCGCTTTCCTATGACGAGGATTCGGTGGCGAAGCAGTGGAAGGATCGAGCGGCCGCGCGCGACGTTCTGTCATCGGTACGCAAATGTTTGTCCGAGCTCACCGACTGGCAGACGACATCCCTGGAAGAAGCGCTGCGCAAGCTCGCGGAAACACGCGGCGTAGCCGCCGGCAAGATCTTTCAGCCGCTGCGTCTCGCGCTCACAGGAATGACCGTGAGCCCGGGAATCTTCGATGTGTTGGTAACAATGGGCCGCGACCTCGCCTTGCGTCGCATCGATGATGCGGTCCGATATCTCGAGGTGGATCAACACTTGTTGACGTAGCTGTTGACCGAACTCTTGGGTTCACACTATTGTTGCGCAGAGGAAGTTCACCGGGAATTCACACTCGTTTGGATTCCCGGTTTCGCATCATCGGGGGGAGCCCATGCCCGAGACGTTGACGCCGATCGAGCGAAAGGTCTATAACTACCTGCTCGACTTCCTCACCGCGAATACGTATCAGCCGAGCGTACGCGAGATAGGACGCGAGTTCCGCATCAAATCCACGAAGACGGTGTCGGAAATTTTGCAGTCGCTCGCGCGCAAGGGATTCATCGAGCGCGATCCGTCGCGGTCGCGCGGCGTGCGGCTCCTCGGGTACCAGGCCGCCGGCCGCACGATGCCGGTGCCGCCGTACGCGACCGCGGCGCCCGGGCCCTCCGACACGCGCACCGCGTACCTGACGCTCGACCGCCGCTTCTTGCCTAACGAGCGCGTGTTCTACGTCCGGGTGGAAAACGCCGGCGCCGCGCACGGCGGCGCCATCCTCGATGGCGACTACGTTCTGGTCGATCCGGTGGCGAGCGCATCGCCCGGCGACCTGTGCGCCGAGCGCGATGGCACCGGCGGCGGCGTGACGCTGCGCATCGCCGACAGCGCGCGTCCGCACACCAACGGCAGCGCCGCTACTGTGTTAGGCAAGGTGTGCGGCGTGTTCCGCCCGTTCTGCGAGGTCGACGACCGTTAAGGCGGACAAATCGGACAGGAACGAACAAGCCCGACGGTAACGGCGGACACATCGGACCGGAACGGACAAAGCCGGAGACAAAGGCGGGCACCGCGATTCGCGGCCGGACAGACTAACGGAACGGCTGGGTTTTTCCGGCTTTGTCCGTTCCTGTCCGATTTGTCCGCCTTTACGGTTGGGAAATCACGCTATCCGCGGACTGCTTGTGCCGCTGGCGATCCTTCATCTCCTCGTCGTGCTCGCGCTGCTTGCGCTCGCGGATCGCCTTCACCGCCGCATTGAACTCCTCTTCGTTCATCGCCGCCTGCGCGTTGTGCGCGATCAACTCGTGTTCCTCCTGGAACAACTTGTTTTCGTTCGACGTGATCGGGTTCGCGCCCTTGTTCAGCGGCAATAACGCGAGAATGGCCGTCGGGATCTTGTGGTCACCGATGTAAATGTTCTTCGGATCCATTCCCCACTTCTTCCCATCCTTGTTGAACGTCCAGTCGCCGGGCGCCCTTCCCTGATGTTCGGCGATCGCCTGCATCGAATCGATATGCGGCTGCAGCCGCGCCATCAGCACCGAATCCAGCTTCTGCGCTTGCGTGCGCGGCGCGCCCATCACCGGTCCGGGCGGGAGCCACAAACGCGGATCGGAGAATGACGGCGTGATGCCACTCTCGGCGCCTCCCACTCCCACTTTCTCGCCCGTGCCCTGGCCGCCGCTCGGCACCGATGCCTGTGGCGCCGCCTTCGGGATCACGGTCGGCGTCGTGGCCGGCGCGGCCAGATGGCGCACCGGTCCCTTCTCCTTCGGGATGTTGTTGCCGCCGTTGCGGCCGGTCCGCGTCACCCCTTCGTTAGGCACCTGGAAATAGCTGATCTTCTGGACCGGCACGTCCGCGTGCTCGTGCAGCCATCTCTGGAACGGCATCGGCACGGCCATGATCCACACGAGTCCCGCGATCAGGACGACGTGCAGGCCGATCGAGATGACCAGCGCGCCACTCGGTTTCCGCGTCATGCGACCGCCGCCTCGAAACTCTCGAGCACACGACCCGCGCGTTTCGCCGCTTGGGCGATGCGCGCCGGAGACGTGATGAACGAGATGCGGAAAAATCCCTCGCCGCCCGCGCCGAACGACGAGCCCGGCAGCACCACCACGCCTTCTTCGTTCAGCAATCGCTCGGCGAACGCACCGCTCGGCACGCCCGCCGGCAGCGGCAGCCAGAGATACATCGTCGCGCGCGGCGTCTCGCACGTGAAGCCCGCGGCGCGGAATGCCTCCACGGCCGCGTCGCGCCGCTCGGCGAACGTGCGCACGTTGTCGGGCACGAAGCGCTCCCAGGCATCGAGCGCCGCCGCACCCGCTGCCTGCACCGCCATGAACGTTCCCGTGTCGAGGAACGACTTCACTTTGGCGAGCACGCTCGCGATTTCGGGACGGGCAACCGCCCACCCGCAGCGCCAGCCCGTCATGTTGTACGTCTTGGACAGCGAATGGAACTCGATCGCGACGTCGCGCGCGCCATCGATCTCGAAGATGCTCGGCGGACGGTACCCGTCGTACGCGAGCTCCGAATACGCGTTGTCGTACGCGAGCAGGATGTCGCGCTCGCGACATTGCCTAACGACGCGCTCCAGATAGTCGCGCGGCGCGATCGCCGCCGTCGGATTGTTCGGATAGTTGAGGTAGAGGAGCTTTGTGCGCGCCAGCACGTCGCCCGGTACCTGGTCCAGCTCGACGAGGAAGTCCGCCCGCGGATCGAGCGGCACGACGTGCGGCGTCCCATCGGCCAGCAGCGTGCCGCCCAGATACGCCAAGTATCCGGGCTCGGGAATGATCGCGACGTCCCCTTCATCGAGATATGCGAGCGCGAGATGCGCGATGCCTTCCTTGGATCCGATGAGCGGAACCACTTCGCGCATCGGATCGGCGTTCACGCCGAAGCGGCGATGCATGAAGCGGGAGACCGCCTCGCGGAACGCCGGCAGTCCGGCGCCGAATCCGTAGCGGCTCATCGCGGGGTCGTGTGCCGCACGCTCGAGTGCGGCAACTGCCTCGGCAGGCGGTGCCAGGTCCGCGTCGCCGGCGCCCAAGTCGATGACGTCCACGCCACGGGCCGCGAGCTCGCGCTTTTTCTGCGGGATCGAAGCCAGGAGGTATTCGGGCAAGCGGGCGTAGCGAGACGACTTAGGCGGCATGACCCTCAATCTACAGCGGCGATGGGGTACGGCACACGCGCAAACGCCCGTTCGACCGTGTGTTCACCCCGCAGCAGCCACGGAGTTCCGTACCAGGCTTCCTGCGACCTGCACTTCGACCACGTCCCCTACGTCCAATCGGCCGACTCCTGACGGTGTTCCCGTGGCGACGAGATCACCAGGTTCCAGGGTCATGATGCTCGATATGTACGCGAGCAGCATGGGAATGGCAAAGACCATCTCGCTGGCCGACGCATGCTGGCGAGCGGAGCCATTGACGCGAGTGGTGACCTCGAGCGAATGGAGGTCTTGCGGGGCGGGCACTTCGCTACCAACTGGACAGAACGTGTCGAATCCCTTGGCCCGCGTCCATTGCCCGTCGCTGCGCTGCAGATCGCGCGCCGTGACGTCGTTGAGCGCCACGATCCCGCGAATGCCGCGCCGAACGTCGGCCTCGTCCACGCGAGACAGCCGCGTTCCAATCACAACACCGATCTCTCCCTCATACTCGACTTGCGACGAGACCGTTGGGAGCACGATTGCGGCGCCGGTACGAATCACGCTCGACGGCGGCTTAAGAAAAATCAACGGCTCGGCGGGCACATCGTTGCCCAACTCCTTCGCGTGTGCGCGGTAGTTGCGGCCCACGCAGACGATCTTGCCCGGTCGAGTCGAGTCGTTCACGTCGTTGCTCCGTAGAAGTGGCTCACGTGATGGCGCGCGCGCGCCCACGTGTCGATTACGCGCGCCGCCGGCGGAAGCGTTGCGAGCATCGCCTGCCCGTACGTTTTTTTGACGATGCGCGGATCGCACAGCACGACCACGCCGCGGTCCGTCTGCGACCGGACGAGCCTTCCGAAGCCCTGCTTCAGGCGCAGTGCTGCGTTGGGCAGCATGAACTCGACGAACGGGTCGCCGCCACGCTCGGCGATGGCCTCGCAGTGTGCGGCGGTGAGCGGGTCGGTGGGCACGCGGAACGGGAGCTTGGCGATGACCAGGCCGCGGAGCGCGTCGCCAGGGACGTCGACGCCTTCCCAGAACGAGGCGGTGCCGACGAGGACCGCGCGACCCGAGTCGCGAAACCGGCGCAGGAGCGCGTCGCGCCCGTCCTCGCCATGGACGAGGAGCGGCCAGCGAGCGCCGTCGGGGCACGCGCGGATGACTGCGGCCGCCGCGCGCACATCGCGATGGCTCGTGAAGAGCGCGAACAGGCCGCCGTCCGACGCCCGGGCGAGGTCGAGCACGATCTCGATAGACGCGCGCAGGTGCCCCTCCCGATCTGCGTTAGGCACCGGCACGTCGGTCGGCACCACCAGCAGCGCCTGCTCGGCGAAGTCGAACGGCGACGGGAAGACGGCCGTCTCGGGCTCGACCTCCGGTTCCGTTAGGCCGAGCCGGCCGGTGAGGTAGGCAAAGTCATCGCCGGCGGCGAGGGTGGCGCTGGTGACGATCGCGGTCTCGAGGCGGGCGAACAGATCCACGCGCAGAATGGGCGCGAGGTCGAGCGGGACCGCGGTGGCAGCCAGGTTGCGGTCGCGGCCGCGCGACTCGAGCCAGCGCACCGTGGGCGGCGAATCCGGCGGCGGCCGGAGCGCGCGCGTGAGGCCGTCGCCGAACGCCTCGAGGCGCCGGACGACGCCGCTGATCTCGCGCACGAGCGCCGCCGCGGGGTCGGCGGCCTCCACGTCGACTTCGAGGCGGTCGCGCACGAGTCGGAGACCATCGCGCAGCAGGCCGATCTGGCCGAGGAGATCGGCGAGCGCGGCCTCGAGGCCGCCGCGCCATACGGGATGCGCCTCGAACTCGTCCGTTAGGCGCAGCACGGGCTCGCCGGCCTCGCGGAGCACCGTGTCGAGCAGCGCGAACACCGTGGCCGCCGAGTCGCGCGCGAACGGGACGACGGGAACCAGCCGCGCGGTGACGAGGTCGTGGCTCGCGGTGCTGTACAGGTCTTGTCGTCCTTCGAGACGCGCCGCGAGGACGGCCAGCAGCCCGCGGCCGCCGCGCCGCTCGAGGCGCGCCAGCAGGCGTTCGACGGCGCGGCGCGTGACGCTCGTCCCCAGGTGGGCGGCCGCCGCATCCTCGAGATGGTGGCCTTCGTCGACGACCAGCCGACGGTACGCCGGGAGCACCGCGGCGTCGCCCCAGTTCTGCTGCACCCGCCTAACGGCGAGGTCGGCGAGCAGCAGATGGTGATTCACGACGATGACATCGGCTTCGGCGGCCTTGCGGCGCGCGGCGAACACGAAGCAGTCGGCGAAGTGCGGGCACTTGAGCCGTCCGCAGAGATCCGGCTCGGCGGCCACTTCATCCCACGCGTCCGGGCTCGGCGGCGAGGGAAGATCGGCCAGTGATCCGTCGCTCGTCCGCGCGGCCCAGGCGCGCAGGCCTGCGATTTCGTTCGTCACCCCGCCCTCGAACAACGATGCGCCGTGCGCGGCGGCCTGTTCGAGGCGTTGCAGGCACACGTAGTTGCGCCATCCCTTGAGGAGCGCGAACCGCACCTTCTGGTCGGTGAGGGCGTCGGCGAGGAACGGCAGGTCCTTGCCGACGAGCTGTTCCTGCAGGTTGATCGTGTTGGTGGAGACGATCGTCCGCTCGCCGTTCGCGGCTGCCCAACGGAGCGCCGGCACCAGATAGCCCAGCGACTTGCCGACGCCGGTGCCGGCCTCGAAGAGCCCGATGCCGCCGCCGTTGTAGAGGCGCGCGATGGCTGCCGCCATGTCGCGCTGGCTTTCGCGGTCCTCGTATCGCGTGAGCCGCGCCGAGATCGGGCCGTCGGGCGCGAGCGTCGCGCGCACGGCGTCGAGCGCCAGCCTGACGGCGTGCTTCTGGCGCGGGACCTCGACCACGACATAGAGCGCCGATGCCGCGTTGTCCACGATGCCGAAGCCGATGCCGTCCACGTGGATGCGCGCCGCGACCTCGAGGTCGGCGTCGGATGGATCGAGGCGGCCGCTCGGATGGTTGTGCAGCAGCATTTCGCCGCGCTCGGCGAATCCCGGGAGCGCGAGCACGCTGTCTACGCCGCCGCGCGCGACCACGCGCACGCCCTGCACCACGCCCTCGGCGTCGAGCGTTGCCGCGAAGCACACTTCGCGTCCGCCCGCGAGCGCGATGGCGGCGCGCAGCGCCGCTGCGGCGCGGGGCGAGAGGCGCCGCTCCGATGCGGTCTCGTTAGGCGAGGCCGGCCGCGTCGCGGTCATCGGGTCACGGGAGCGTGCACCGCGTCGGGCCCAGATCGATCAGTGCCGATGCCCGGATCCCATGCGCTAGGTTTTCAGCGGCTTCTTCTTCGCCGCCGGAAACAGCACGTTATTCAGGATCAACCGGTAGCCCGGCGAGTTCGGATGCAAGGAGAGATCGGTGGGCGGATTCCCGATGGCGTGCTGCGGATCTTCGGGGTCGTGGCCGCCGAGGAACGTCCAACTGCCCTTGCCGTAGTCGCCGTGGATGTACTTGACCCAGGGGGCACCGGGCTCGTCGGCCAGCACCGTGACACCCGGCTTGAGCCGGTTCTTCATGAAGCTCGTCGTGACGCCGTAGAAATCGGGGATCACGGTGCGGTGATCCTGCACCAGCATGGATGGAACGGGATCGAATTTGGCGCTGAACGCGAACAACGTGAACGTGCCTAACGGCTGGCGGCGCCCCGGCACGTTGGCCTGGTGCCCGTCGATGTCGCTCATCGAATTCACGTACGGCGACTGCTCGAGGTGCGCGTCGCGGAACGCCAGGCTGGCGTTCCAGTCCATTTTCGCGTCGGCGTTCGGGTCCATGGGCGTGCCGTCCGCGAACACCGAGGCGATATCCACGTCGTGGCCGGCCAGCGCCAGGTCGAGCGTCTCGGTGGCGCCGCACATCGCGAACAGGAACCCGCCGTTGTTCACGTAGTCGCGGATTTTCATGGCCACATCCTTCTTCAACGCCGGAATATTGGGGAAGCCCAGCTTCTTCGCCATGGCGGCGTTGGTGCGCTGCATGTCGACGAACCACGATGCGCCGCTGTACGCAATGTAGAACTTGCCGAGCTGGCCGGTGAAGTCTTCGTGGAAGAGATGTACCCAGTCGTACTTGGCGAGATCGCCGTGCTCGATCTCTTCGTCCCAGATCGGCGTGTATGGAATGCCGGCGTATCGGAGCGCGAGAATCACCGCGTCGTCCCAGGGCGGCGAATAGGGCGCGGTGTAGACGGCGATGCGCGGCGCTTTTTCGAGCGGCACCGACTCCATGTTCGCCTGGGACATCTGGTTGCGGATGTCGGACAAGGTCGCGTCGTCGATCGGTTGCGTGGTGATGCCATCGAGCGCCGCGCGGCGGCGCAGCTCGGGCGTATCGGGCAGGAGAAACGATCCGCCGCGGTAGTTGAGCAGCCACTCGCCGCGTGCGCCGTCCTTGAGCGCGTTGTAGGTGAGGCCGTAGGCCTTGAGGTGGTTGGCCTGGCCGTCGTCCATCGGCACGAGCAGGTGCTGCGCCCGGGCCGCGTTAGGCAGCAGCGCCAGCGCGAGGACGGCAAGGCATTTCAGCGTTTGTGGTAACGACATCGACTCACGATGTGGAAGGCACCGATTGCCGCGCGAGCTCCAGCTCGCGCCGCGCCTGCGGGACCAGCGCGCTCTGCGGGTAGGTGAGAATCAGGTGCTCGAGGCGTTCGATCGCGGCCGGCCCTTGCTTAGACCGTCTGAGGATCCGCGCCCACTCCAGGTCGGCTTCCGGCGCTTCCGGACTCTGCGGCAGCGAGTCGACGATGGTTTTCCAGGCGGCGATCGCCTGCGGGCCATCGCCGTGGGCGGTGTAGAGCCGCGCGGATGTCGCAATAAGGAGCGATCCCGCGTCGGGGAGCGACGGAGCGACGGAGGCGAAATCGGCGGCCGCGGCGGCCGTATCGCCGCGGGCGAGCGTCAAGTACGCGTTGCCTAACGCTTCCGACTTGGCGGCGCGGGTGCGGTCGAGCAGGGCCAGCACGGCGAGAGCGTCGGTCGCCGGGTTGCTCTGCCCCTGGAGCCGGCGGCGCGCACCGGCCAGGTCGCCTTGATAGAGCGCGATCCATCCGGCCGCGGCATCGTCGCCGCCGCCACCGGATGCGAGCGCCTGCCGGGCGTGATCGAGGTCGCCGACACGCACCCAGCCCCACGCGAGCAGCCGCGCATTCTGCGCCTGCTCGTCGGCGGACATCACGTTGCGGTAGGCGTCGAGGAGTCTGGCGCCGTCGGCGGGTTTGCCTAACGCAGCCAGGGCGCGCAGGTGGATCGGGAGCGCGGTGGTCGCCGCCTCCGCGGAATCGAGGTCCGTCTCGGCCCGCGCCGCGAGCGACGCGGCGCCGGCGGCGTCGCCGCCGGCGAACGCGTCGTTCGCGGCGCGGACCAAATACGCCGGCGTCGGATCGGCCTGGTCGGCCGCGACGAGCGCGTCGCGGGCGACCAGCCACGCATTCGCCTGCTCGGCGCGGTGCGCAAAGTCGAGCCACGCCGCCACCGTCGCGCTGTCCGGCCGCAGCACGTGCAGCGCCGTCCACCCTTCGCGCGGCGCGCCCCACGCCAGCTCGAGCGCGCCCAACACCTTGAGCGGCGGCGTGCTCACCGGCGGCGCCGCCAGTGCCCGCCTAACGGCGTCGCGCGTCCCGGCCGGCGTCGGAAAGAGCGCGAACACCGCCGCGTCGGCAAGATATGGATTGTCGGACACGGCCTCTCGCCACGCGCGCGCCGAGGGCTCCCACTTCCCCATCGCCGCATCAAGCTGCGCCACCTCGTACGAGAAGCCGCGGCCGCTGCCGGCCTCGGCTTGCGCCAGCTGAAGCACCGTGTCGGCCTGCGCGGTATACCCATCCTCGATGAGCATCCGGGCGTATTCCTGATACGGCGCCGGGTCGTGCGGCACATCGTGCCGCCACTGATCGAACGCACGCTGCATTCCGGCGTGATCGCCCAGCGATCGATACGTGCGCAGTTGCGCCGCGCGCAGTGCCGTGAGCCGCGGTGCGCGCGCAATCGCCGAATCGAGGATGGGGAGCAGCGAGTCGGATCGGCCGAGCTGCGCGTACACGCGCTCGAGGCCGAGCATCGCCGGCAGAGAGTTCGGCGTCTGGGCGAGCGCCTGACGGTACGCCACCGCCGCCGAATCGTACTGATCGCGCGTCTCCAGGTCCTGTCCGCGGAGATACGCCGAGCCCACCGAGTCCGGGTTCTGGGCGCGCGCCTCGCCTGACGTTAGGCAGAGCGCGGCGAGGACCATCGCTGCCGCGCTACGGTTGATCCGCATTGATCCGCTTGAAATACTCCAGCACGGCGCGGCGTTCGTCCGGCGTCAGGCCGCGGAGCTCGTTCCAGGTGGGCTCGCGGAATTTTTCCACCGCACGGCCGCTCGACACGGTGCCGGTCGTGATCGCCGT
This sequence comes from Gemmatimonadaceae bacterium, assembly GCA_036273715.1. Lineage (NCBI taxonomy): Bacteria > Pseudomonadati > Gemmatimonadota > Gemmatimonadia > Gemmatimonadales > Gemmatimonadaceae > Gemmatimonadaceae bacterium. The sequence goes on along the minus strand of DASUHB010000047.1, from coordinate 1,680 downwards.
GTCGATGCGCGCCGTCTCCGCCTGCCGCTTGCCCTGATCCTCGCGCTCGTTCTGCTCCAGCGTTAGGCCAGCGTCCAGCAGGCGGTGGAACAGCTGCTGCTGGCGTTCGAGCAGCGACGGATCCACGCGGCCGCGATCCAGCTGATCCGCGATCTGCCGCATCTCCTTGGCCAGCTCCGCTGCGCGCTGCTCACCGTTGCCGGCGTTGTCGACACCGTTCGCGATCTCACGCTGCCGCGCGGCCAACGCCCGCGCCTGCGCCATCATCTGCGCCGACGGCTCGGCGCCAGGCATGGGCATGAGCCCGGCCGACTGCGAGTTGACCGCGCCCTGCTGTTTCGCCGCATTGCGCATTGCCTCGATCATCTCCGCGAACCCGGACGCGGATGATCCGTTCGCCGCGCGTGCCCGATCCTGCACCATGCTCGCCGCGGCGCGATTCAGCGCGTCCGCGGCGTCATCCATGTCCGACGCCATCTCCTCACCGGCGCGCGCACCGTCGGCCGAACTGCGCGTTGCCGCTTGTACGCGCTGGCTCGCGTCCGCCATCGCGCCCTGCGACCGCGCGGACACGTGCGCGGACTGTCGCGCAGCCTGGTCGAGCCGCTTCTGGATGCGTTGCACGCCCTGCTGCACCGCGCTCTGGTCCGCGCGCAATCCATCGGTCTGTCCACTGCGCGCGCGGTTGGCGAGCTGCTGTTGATCGCGCGCCAGCTGCATCGTTTCCTGGATCGAGCGATCGAGCTCGGACGTGACCTGATTCTTCCACTCCTGAATCTGCTGCTCGCGTGCATCCGCGAGCTGCTGCTGCACGGCGTCCATCTGTTGGGCCGCCTGACCGGCAGCGCTCGATCGTTGGGCGCGAGAGCCGCCGGCCTGTTGGCCCTGCTGCGACTGTTGCCCTCGTTGCCCCTGCTGTCCTTGTTGGGCTTGCTGTCCTTGTTGGGCTTGCTGTCCTTGTTGCGCTTGCTGTCCTTGTTGCGCCTGCTGGCCCTGTTGTCCTTGCTGCTGCGCGCCCTGGCGTTGTTGGGCGTGATCGCGCTGCTGCGATTGCGACGCCGAGTCGCCGCGCTCGGGCGCGGCGCGGGCGACGGACGACGCGGAGGAATCGGCGCGCTGTGGCGCGCCTTGCAATTTCTGCGGTCCCGACTGGGCCGAGTCCTGCCGCAACCGCTTCTGTAAGTCGGTGAGGTTCTGCGCCAGATCGCGCGAACGCTGGCTCAACTGCTGCGCCGTGCGCGAGGCCGACGAGTCGCCGCGCGCGCCGCTGCGCTCGAGCGAATCGGCGAGCTGGTGCTCGCCCTTCGCGATGTCGCGCGCCTCGTCGTGCAGCGTCTGCATCGAGCCCTCGAGCGCGGCGCGCTTGAGCATCTCGGCGCTGCGCTCCAGCTGATCGCGCAATTTCTGTTGGGCCTGCGCCAGGTTCTGCATCGCGCGGCGCGCCTGATCGGGCGACAGCTGCTGCGTCGCCTTGAGCACGTCGTCGAGCTGCTTCTGGAGCTCGGGCGTGAGCGCGTCGCGCAGCATCTGTTGGGCGTCGTGCAGTTGCTGGGTGAGCGCCGAGTCCATCACGCCCGCCGCGCGCAGCTGCTGCTCGAGCGCCTGCGCGGTTTGTTGGGCCTGGCGCACGCGGTCGGTGAGCTGCTGCTGCTCCTTCGCCAGCGCCTTGGCCTGCTCGGC
>DASUHB010000046.1 GCA_036273715.1 Gemmatimonadaceae bacterium | reverse complement strand
GTCGTGGAAAGACATCCACGCGACCCGCGAACAGACTCCGGAAAAGCGCGATCTTATCCGAAGCCGGCGAGGCGCTCGTAAGCCCCCTCGTATCGCCGTTAGGCAACAGCTCGGTTTGGCGCCTCGTGAGTTGCACGAGCTGGCGCCTGAGCGCAGTTCGCTCGGCGTCGAGTTCGGCTATGCGTCCGCGAATACGTGCGGCTTGGGTGGCGGGACTTTCGGGACGTATCTCGTTCACGGCTCTTCAAGCGCGGATAGGCGAGCTCTGCTATACTATAGTAGTTCGGTATTTCCTCGGTATCGACTGGCTCCTCTCCTTCGGAACCTACCGTGCTCTCGGGAGTCTGCCAGCCTGGAATAGTGGTGTGGCTAACTGTTGACAGAGGTACAGAAATGTCTACATTTCGCCACATGCCCCCGAGAACCGATCGCACTCGAACCCTCACTCTCGCCCGCCGCAGCAGCGGCGTCACCGCCCACGAGCTCTCGAAGGCCGGCATTCACCGCCAGATCCTGAGCCGGCTCGTCGCGAGCGGCGACCTCGAGCGCATCGCCCGGGGTCTGTACCAGTTGCCGCAACAATCGGTCACCGAACATCACGGCCTTGCGATCGCTGCCGCAGCGGCTCCTAACGGAGTGGTCTGCCTGCTCTCGGCGCTCCAGTATCACGACATTGGGACCCAGCTACCGTCCGAGATCTGGATCGCGATCGACCGCCGCGCCCGGCGCCCGGCGCTGCGCTACCCGCCGCTGCACGTCGTGCGCTACAGCGGTCGAGCCCTCACGGCAGGAGTAGAACGTCACACGATCGAAGGTCGGGCAGTGAAAGTCTACAACGTGGCGAAAACGCTCGCCGATTGCTTCAAGTATCGAAATAAGATCGGCCTGGACGTCGCGCTGGAAGCGTTGCGCGAGGCCTGGGGCGCGCGACGAATCACTATGGACGAGTTGGATCGCTATGCAAAGATCTGCCGAGTGGAGCGCGTGATGCGCCCGTACCTCGAATCGCTCACGGCATGACCGGTAAGCGCGACGGTCTCGCGCGCTCGGTGCAGGTGCGCCTCGCTCGGCAGGCAAAGGACATCGGGGTCGATCCAAACGTGCTGCTCACCCGGTACGGCGTGGAGCGATTTCTGTATCGCCTCTCGATTTCCCCTCATGCGGACAAATTCATTCTCAAAAGCGCGCTCCTGCTGCTGGCGTGGTTCGGCGAAACGCTCCGCCCAACGCGCGACGCCGACCTGTTAGGCCTGGGCGAGATCCCGGATGATGAGCTCATGCGGATCTTCCGTGACGTGTGCGCCGTCGACGTCACACCGGATGCGGTGACGCTCAATCCGGGCTCCGTCCGCATCGAAGCGATTCGAGAGGAGGATGCCTACGGTGGCCGGCGCGTGACGCTCGAAGCGACACTGGGCGCGGCTCGTCTGAAAATTCAGGTCGACATCGGCATTGGCGACGCGGTTACGCCAGCGCCACAATGGCTGGACTATCCGAGCCTCCTCGACCTGCCGCGTCCGCGTCTCCGGGCGTACCGCCGCGAGACCGTCGTTGCGGAGAAGCTCCACGCCATCGTGCTGCTCGGCGCACGGAATAGCCGCATCAAGGATTACTTCGACGTATACGCGTTAGTCCGCGAAGGGCGCCTGAACGAAAGCGTGTTGTCGCGGGCCATCGCGGCAACGTTTGCGCGCCGCCGAAGCGCAGTGCCGATCCGGACGCCCGTCGGCCTAAGCGATAACTTCGCCAACGAAGCGACGCATCGGGCAAGATGGCAAGCCTTCCTGGGCAAGAACCGCCTGCATGGGCCAGGGCTCGATGAGCTCATCGCGGCGATACGCATACCCTTGACCGTGGCACTCGAACGCGCTCGAGCGCGACGGTAGCGTCCTAACACGCTTAGGCACCGCAGTCACGGCGTTAGCCTGCGAATTGACCCTGGCCCGCCCCCACGCGCGCGCAACCTGCCGGCCGCCTGATCGTCTGTCTAACGATGAGCAGCGATCCCGAACGTCCTAACGCCCGAGGAAAGCATGAAGAGCGCCTACGCTGTCGTCGCAGTGGTCGTCGTCGCGGTGGCTTGCGTTACGACCAACGCGGCTGTCATGAACAAAGGATTGGTCCATCCGTCGATTAGCGCGGACTGGGTGAGAGTAGCGCATCGTTAGCCGCCTCGCAAATCGGTGTAGATTTTGGTGCGCCAGCTGCGCGGCCCGGACTTCTCTGCTTATCCATTCTTGCAAGACAACACACGGCGCCCGTTTAGGAGTGAGCAGGGCGCTTTCCAGCGCGCTCGTACTCAGGCTGGTTCGTACCGTGCACGCACAGATCGCGCACGATCCAGATATATCTGGACGAACGCTTTCCACTCGCTCGCCGTGAAGTGGCGTGACGCCGGATGGTAGATCATGCCGAGTACGGCCGGATGCCCGTTGGCCACATCCAAGAGTCGGCTACGAGATCGCTTTGCATCGTCGCCGTAGAGCGGCTCGGAAGTTAGGCCATCCACCAGCTTCAGTCGCTCGTACAACGTGCGGCCACACGCAAGAACGATATCCGGTTGCAATTGCGAGAGCAGCCAACGAAACGGTGCTATCGACCGGTCCCATGCATCCTCCGATGGGCGCCGGTGGTTGGACCCACTGCCTGCAAGCTCTTGCACAAAATTGTAGTACGCGAGTTGATTCCAGCCTTGGCGAAACTGCTTTCGATCGCGAACTGCGGCGTGCCCAAAGAGTACCGTTGTCACTGCCGAAATGAACCTGTGCTTGCGGATTCCCTCGAGTTCCTCTTCGATTACGCGACACGTGAGCGTTCGCTCATTTGCTTCCGTAAGGCCGGCATACGCATAGTGGGATTCCCCGAGCACGAGTGCCCGCAGTCCATCGATGGCTCCAGCCTCATAAGCAGGGCCAACCCATGGATAGAAGTGGCACGGGCTTGATTCCCATTGCGTTGGCCGGCGAACCAGTTCGGCGCTCATTCGATGACCCGTTGACGTGTGAGTAATGGCAATGCCACTGAATGAACTCGAAATCCTTGTCGCTCGCTGCGGCCATGACGTTGTCGCATTCGGCCTGGCGACGACGCTGTGCCGCAACCTTGGCTTCTCTTGCCGCTTGCTCGTTGGGCTTGAACCACGTGCCGAGGAACAGTGGGTCGAGATCGCCGCCGGATCGGCGGACCTCACCATCGGCATTCGCGACCCCGACCGTTCCGTACGATGGTTAGGCCAACCGGAGCGCCTGAGCGAAGACACCCTGGCCTGGACGCTTCCCGACCGAGGCGCGCAACCGGTCTCCTGGCTCGAAATCGCAAGTGAGACTCGTCGCGTTCGCGTGCGACTGGCGGACGCAGCCTTGGCGCTCCTTTCGCAGCACGGCTGGCGCGAGGCAATCGACGACTCGGTTGCGGAGCCGGTGCTTTGGGTTGCCGATCTTCTCGAAGGTATTGCGGAACTGTTGACTGGAATTGCGCCGACGTCTAACGGCAGCAATCGTTGGCCACACGACCGCCAGCTGCGCTCGAGCCGTGCGCTGGACAGTATTCGAACGGTGCTGGGCACACGCCAGGACCGCTGTTAGACCCTCTTGTCAGCACCGGGCATGCTCAGCGAGAACTATCCGAGTAAATGTCGCCGAGCCGAATAAGAGCGGTGCGGAGACCGCGCAACTCCGAAGATCGGTTGTCAGTTGCGGCGCAAGCTATAGCGCCACTTGTAGAACTCGACGAATTGCGTCGATGACTTCGGGAATCTCAGCGACTCCGGCCCATTGCGACGGCATCAGAAACATGTTCGACGGCGACATCAACGCCCGAAAGTGTTCCTTCAGCGTGTCGATCGGAAATTGAGCGAGTTCGCCCGTTCCAAGTCCAACGGGGTGGAGATGACCAAGTTTCCAACCCGCGGTCGCAGTTCCACTTTTTCCAAGAGCGCACCGATACTTTGCGACAACCCTCTCGGCCTTCTTGAGCATCATCGCAACAGGAATTTGGTCGACGGCGAGGAGGCGCCTCACTTCGGATAGTGACAGGGTCGATTCGCCGCACGCAAGGGCATACGCCCATTGCGCCGGACTATTATCAACTGGGACGATTTCCCGTCCGAACCGATGGAGGACGATCGACCCTCGATTGTCAGAAGGCTTGCGGACGAAGAGCGGAAGATCTTCAGTGCCAGCCCAATCGGTAACGAGATCATCCCACGCCGCCCGCGTGACCGACGAAGGTTGCGGCCGCAGGCCATGACGCGCCCACCCCTCGGCGAAGGCGACCAGATGCGCTTCGAGCTCCGCTGGAAGCGCTGTAGGACAAGTCGAAAACGAGCGGCGGTTCGGCATGGGATGAAAGTTGCTTGTACCTGTCTAACGCGAATGAGGCCGTGCCGGTCGGACGCAAGCCAAGATCTTTCGTCATTCGCCTGAAGTCTAACACAGCCGCTAGTCGGGAAGCCGATCGAATGCGATGCTTCGCATGCGCCTCGCACACAGTGTCATGCCGGCCACGCCTCCGGAGGCGCGGGTGGATGCCGTGCTCACGCGCTTCGCGGATGCGCGCGTCGTACGGGAGGGGACTGGGCAGTGTACGGCGCAGCAGCTCTACGCCGCGCTGGTCCGCGAGCACGGCTTTGCGGGAAGTTACCAAGCGGTCCAACGGTACCTCAAGCGGCGCTTCCGTACGCCGATCCAAGCGGTGCGCCGGATCGAGACGCCGCCGGGCGTGCAGGCGCAGCACGATTGGTTTGATGTCGTCGGCCGGATTGCTGGCGTCGAGTGCATGCTGCACGGGCTCATCGGGATCCTGTCGCACTGTCGCGCGACGTTTGTGTGGGTGAGCCTAACGCAAACACAGCTCGCGTGGCAGGCGGGGCACTTGGCACTCTTCGCGCGCTACGGCGGGATGCCGCTCTGGGTGCGGATCGATAATCTCAAGACGGGCGTGGCGCGTGGGGCCGGAGCAACCGCCGTGCTCAACCCAGCGTTTGCGACATTTGCCACGCAGTGTGGCTTCACCGTCGATCCGTGTCGCGCGCGCACCGGCTCGGACAAAGGCAAAGTGGAGCGCACAGTGCGCACCGATCGCGGCGCGTTTGCGGATCTGTTTCTCGCGGAGTGGCCGTCGCTCGCCGCCTTACAAACGGCGCTCGATGTGCGCGCAGCGGAGCTGCATGCGCGGCGCCGCTGTCCGGCGACCGGCGCGACGATCGCGGAAGCCTTGGCCGCGGAGCAGCGCGTCTTGCAACCAGTGCCGGCGATGCACGAGCCGTTTGACTGCGTGGTCGCGCGACGCGTGTCACGCGAGTGCTTGGTGTCGTTTGAAGGGCGGCGCTACTCGGTCCCCTTCACCGCGGTCGGGCGTACGGTCGAAGTGCGCGGGACGGCGGCGCACGTCGTGATCCTCGCCGAGGGCCACGAGCTCGCGCGCCATCCGCGGCACACCGCGACGCGGCTGCTCCTCACGCCGGCGCACTACGAGGGGACGTCCACGCCGACGGTCCGGGCGCCCACGCCGCTCGGTCGACGCGCGCGCCTGTAGTTAGGCACATGGCCTGGCCTGCCGACGCCCGCCACCGTCAGTCGACCGCTCGACGCGTATGTCACCGTGGTCGAGGAGGCCTGCCGATGAGCCCCCTCCCGAAGAAAGCGCCGGTGGTGACGCTCGATCCGGTCGCCACGAAACTTGCCACGTTAGGCCTCGACTATCCGGCGAGCTGCCTCCCGGACCTGGTCGAGCAGTGCACGCGCGAGCAACTCTCCCCCGTGAGCTTCCTCGAGCTCGTGCTCACGGGCGAGCTCGAGCGCAAGGACGAGCGGCGGGTGACGACGATGCTCAAGCTCTCCGGGCTGCCCACGGGGAAAACCCTCGAGGACTTCGACTGGAGCTTTCAGCCCCGCGTCGATCGGCGCCAGATCGAGACGCTCGCCACCTGCAGCTATATTCGCGAGAAGACGAACGTGCTCTTCCTGGGGCCGCCGGGCGTCGGGAAGAGTCATCTCGCCACGGCGTTAGGTGTACTTGCACACTCGGTCCGGGTGCTGAACTGGCGCGCGAAGTCGACGACCGTATCGCGGAGATCGGGTGGCACCCATCGCTGTCTCAGCTCCCCCCAAGCTTTTTTTTCAACGCGAGATACTCCTCGGACACCTCGGCGATGACCGCGTCCTTCTTGGCGAGCTTGGCTTCGAGCGCGGCGATCCGCGCGCGCTCCCCGGCCCCGGTCTGCGTCTCGCCCCGCCGCGTGCGCCCGTCCTGGAGCGCGGCGCTCAGGTGCTCGAGCGCCTGCCGTTGCCAGAGATAGAACAGGGTGGGCTGGATGCGGTACTCATCGCAGAGGTCCGACACCGGAATCTTGTCCATCAGATGCCGGCGTAGGATCGTCGCCTTCTCC
>DASUHB010000045.1 GCA_036273715.1 Gemmatimonadaceae bacterium | reverse complement strand
AGGCGACACTGCTCGTCGTGTCGTCGCGCGTGTGGCTCACGATTCTCGAGATCGTCCCCGCAGTTCTTTTTCTGGCGCGCCAGTGGATGCGCCCGAGACGTTCCGATGGCCCAATCGAAAGCACGAGATAGCCGCGTTGCGGCCAAGGCCGGCCGCGCCCCGGCGTTAGGCGAGCCGCGATTTGCCACCGCCTGGGCGGCTGTCGTGTACATCGTCGCGACGCTCATCCTCGGCTATCCGGCGCTCGTTGGGCGGTTCCTGGTCAATCCGTCCAGCGACCAGTACATCGGCGGCTACGCGTTCCGCGAATTCGCCGCGGCGTCGCTGCGCGCCGGACACGGGTTCCCGTTGTGGAACCCCTACCTGTTTGGAGGCATGCCATACGTCGCCGCGATGAGCGGCGACATTTTCTATCCGACATTCCTGATGCGCATGATCATGCCCACCGACGTCGCTATGACGTGGGCATTCATCATCCACATCATCCTCGCGGGACTCTTCACCTACATCCTGCTGCGCGCGTGCCGGTTCTCCTTCTACGGCGCGCTGACCGGCGGCCTCGTCTACATGATGGGCGGCCCGATCTCGTCGTACGTCTCGCCGGGGCACGACGGTAAGCTGTACGTGAGCGCGCTCCTGCCGCTCGTGCTGTTCCTGCTCGTGCGCGCGATTCGCGACGGCAAGGCCTGGTCGTACGGCGTGCTCGCGATCGTCATCGGCCTCGCGTGTCTGAGCCCGCATCCGCAGCTCTTCCAGTACATGCTGCTCGTGAGCGGTGCGTTCGCACTCTGGCTCGCCTTCGGAAGCGACAACGCGCCCGCGTTAGACCTACGCATCGCGTTCAAGCGCCTCGGCGGCTCGCTCGCGGCCGTGTGCGTGGGCACGGTCATGGGCGCCATCCAATACACGTCCGTGCTGCAGTACGTCCCGTGGTCGCCGCGTGCAGGAGGCTTGAGCGGCTGGGCGCACGCGACGTCGTATTCGTTCCCGCCCGAAGAGCTGATCAACACGTACATCCCGCAATTCACCGGGATGTTCGACCACTATTGGGGTCAGAACGGGATTCACCTGCACAGCGAATATCTGGGCGCGGTGGCGCTCATGCTCGCGCTGCTCGGCGTCGTCTACGCATGGAGGCCTGACCGCCGATCGTTCGGGCGATTCTGGTTCATCACGTTCATCGTTGCGCTCCTCTGGTCGTTAGGCGGGTTCACTCCGTTCTATCACCTCGTCTACGCGCTCGTGCCGGGCACGAAGTATTTTCGGGCGCCGAGCACGATGATTTTCGTGGTGGGACTGTGCGTTGCCATCTTCGCGGCGTTCGGCGCCGAACGCCTGGAACGCGCCGATGTGACGCGACAATACGCCGTTGGCTGGCTCATTGCGGCCGCCGTCGTGCTGCTGCTCGGAGTCACCGGCATATTGACCAACATCGCGTCCACCATCGCGCCGCCGGATCACCAGGAAGGAGTGGCGTTGAATGCGCCGCTCCTGTTAGTCGGCGCCGTCCGAACGGCCGTCTTCACCGCGATCGCCGCCGGCCTGCTCCTGCTCCTTGTGCTCGGTAAGGCCAAGCGTGCGGTGATCGCCTGGGCGGTGCTGGTCCTCACGGCCGCGGACCTCTGGAGCATCGAACACCAGTACTGGATGTTCTCGGCGCCGGCAAAGGTGCTCTACGCCGACAACGCGACGCTCGACTACGTCCGAAAACAGCCGGTCCCCGGCCGCGTGCTACAGCTTCCGGCCAACGCGCCCAACGCGCCGATCGCGCCGCACGATCCGTTTCTCGAATTCAACGCCCTCATGGTGCAGCGCATTCGCACCGTGATGGGATATCACGGCAACGAGATCGGGCGGTACCACGATCTGATCAACGCGCGTCTGACCGACCCGCAGCTGTGGCGCCTGCTGAACGTGAAGTACATTCTCACGAACCTGCCTAACATTCCGGACTCGGGCTTCACGAAAGTCGTCGGGCCGACCCAGGATGCGGCCGGCACCACGACGTACCTCTACACCGTGCCGACCGATGATCCGCCGGCGTGGGTCGCTCCTGTCATCGTCAAAGCGTCCGACGATCAGACGCTGTCCGCCGTGCTCGATCCGCGATTCGACATCAGACGCGGCGCGATCTTCGACACGTC
>DASUHB010000044.1 GCA_036273715.1 Gemmatimonadaceae bacterium | reverse complement strand
CGACTCGAGCTCGCGCGTGAGCGGCGCGAACCGGCGGTTGAAGCCGACCATGAGCATCCGTCCGGATTCGCGCGCGGCCTCGGCCACCCGCTCGACCTCTTCTTCCGTTAGGCCGATCGGTTTCTCGACGAAGACGTGCTTACCGGAGCGCAGCGCGCGGACCGCGAGGTCGGCGTGCGTGTCGTGGCGGGTGAGCACGAACACGGCGGCGATGTCTCGGTCGTCGAACACCGCATCGAGATCCGTGGTGGCGCGCTCGAATCCGAACTGCTCGGCGGCGATGGCGGCGGACGTGCCGTTGCCGGACGCGATCGTATGCAGCCTAACGCCGGCCGATCGGAGCGCGGGGAGCAGGGTGCGCGTGGCGAAGTTGCCGGCGCCGATGAGCGCAACCGATGTCGCGCCTGTCGGCGCACCGCGCGGCGCTCGAACGATCGTGCGCGGCGCCGGCGCATCCACGGCGCGGTCGGAATAGGCCAGGACGACGCCGAGGCTGCCAGTCCCACCGGTGACGACATCGTACGCATCCTGCACCCGCTCGAATGGGAAGCGGTGCGTGACGAGCGGCGATGGATCGAGGCGGCCGTCGGCCATGAGTGCCAGGACGGCGTCGAAGTTGCGCTGCTCGGTCCAGCGCACGTGGCCTAACGGATAGTCGACGCCCTGTTCCTCGTAGGACGCGTCGTATCGGCCGGGGCCGTAGCTGCACGAGACGGCGAACGAGAGCTCCTTCTTGTAGAAATCATCGCGGCGGAGGGCGAGGCCAGTGACGCCGACGAGGACGAGCCGGCCGCGTTGCCGCGCGAACTGCGCGGCTTCGTGGACCGGCTCATCCGAATCGGAAGCCAGGGTGAGCAAAACGGCGTCGGCGCCGGCATCGTTCGTGAGGGCAAGAACTCGAGCGACGGTGTCGCCGTCGCTCCCGTTGATGGGCGTAGCGCCGAAGCGTTCGGCCAGTGCGAGGCGGCCGGCATCGCGGTCGATGCCCAACACTCTGCATCCGTTGGCGCGCAGCAACTGTACGGTGAGCAGGCCGATGAGACCGAGGCCATAGACGACCACCGTTTCGCCTAACGTGGGCGCGGCGAGGCGGATGCCCTGGAGGCCGATGGCCGCGACCGGTGTGAACGCCGCCTGCTCGAACGTGACACCATTCGGGATGCGCGCGGCCATCGTGCGCGCCACGCGCACGTACTCGGCGTGCGCTCCGTTGGTCACGACGCGGTCGCCCGTTAGGAATCCCGACGCGGCGCCGGCGTCCACCACGACGCCGGCGTTGCAGTAGCCGAGTGGGATGGGTTGATCGAGCTTCGCCCGGACGGCGGCGAGCGTGGTGGAGAGGCCGTCGGTGCGAACCTTGTCCAACACCTGCTTCACTTTGTCGGGTTGGCGGCGCGCCTTCTCGAGCAACCCGGCGCGGCCGAACTCGACCAGCATTCGCTCTGTGCCGGCCGAGATCACGCTGGCGCGCGACTCGACCACGATCGTGCGCGGCGACGCGCCGGGGAGCGGCGCGTCGAGGAGCGAGAGCGCGCCGGTCGAGAACGAATGCGTCAGTGTTTTCACGACGACACGTGGAACCTGGTCCACATGTGGTGACCGTAGAAGTGCGGGATTCCTGTTTTCGCGTCGGGCATCCAGCAGAGCAGCATGTAGTCGCCGGGTGTGAGATTGGCGAAGAAGTACGAGTGCAGCCCATGCTCTTCGCCGACGATGCCGCCGAGCGGGTGGGCGCGTGTACTGCCGACGGCGGATTTTTCGAGCCATGCCATCGCATCGGCCGTGTCGGCGCCGGGCGACATGCGGAAGAGCATGAGGTCGTGCGTGGCCGGCCCCTGGTTGTCGACTCGGAACACGTGCGGGCCGGCGCGCAGTCCTTCAGGCACTGTGATCGCAAAGTCGCGCAGTGAGATATCGTACGTGGTGTGCGGCTCCGCGGCCACGACTCCAGCGTTAGGCGTGACGCGAATCGGCGCGAACATGCCCTTGAGGACGTGCTCCTTGTGGTCGGCGCTCTCGATGTAGCAGGCAATGACCGCGTTGCCCGGCTTGAGTATCACCGTCGAGGTACCGGTATCGCCGGGCGCGACGCCGTTCACGCCGCCGACTTCGGTTCCGACGAATCCATGGTGATTGACCGCCGCGATGAACTGCGCCGCGGTGGTGTCGCCCAAGAGCACCACGCCCATCATGTGAATTTCCTTGCCGTGATTGATCAGGCGTAACGTGACGGGTCCGGCCGGGAGTGTCGCATTCGCGCCGCCGGGCACGGTGAAGGCGTAGTCGGTTGCGACGATCGTTAGGACCGGTGGTGCTGTTGGCTTTCCTGCACCGGTGAGAGCGAGCAGTGCAGCCACGGCGAGACTAGCGCGCGCGAACATGGGTGTCACCTCGGCAGGGAGGACGGGGAGTTCAGTCGACGGTGGGCAGAGCGGAGTCCATGACTTCCAGACCGAGGCCTCGTTTCGGCGTCGAGGAATGGCGCGTTCCGATGTCGCAGGAAATGTGGAGGCCAAGAACTGCGGGGCGTTGGACTTCGATCCAATTGGCGGGAAGTCTTACTCCGTAGGCCGGAGAATACCAGCCCATCACCTCGGATTCGCGTGCCTCGTGGGTAGTGGAGTCGCCATCGACGTGGAGGATAGCGGGGTCAGCAGACGGGTGCAGCAGCCAGCGAACGGCGACTGTCGAGGCTGTGGATGTGAGGATGAGGTCGTCGACTCGGACGAGCTCGCGTTCGACGCGGACCGTTCGGCGGACGCGCTCGGGGACCTCGGCGGACAGCACCATGGTGTCGCCTTCGCGGGCGGCGCGGAGCAGCTTTGCGTTAGGCCAGCGGAGCCAGAGGAAGCGCGGTCCGCGGAGCCCGGGTTCCTGGTTGTCGACGAGCGGGCCGTTGTGGATACGGGCGGCGGCCAGCGCGTTGCGCCACGGGAGCGGGCCCAAGTAGGCGAAGGTGCCGCCGTCGACGATGGTGTCGCGTCCGGCGAGGCGGACGTCGACGTGGAGTGCGTCGAGGTGTCCGGGGCGCGACGTATACGAGCCGGCGCGGAGGAACACCGCGGTGCTGCCCGCGCGCGCCGATGCCCAACCCGAGACGCCGGAGTGGACGCCGTCGCCCAAGGGTTCGCCTTGCCGCGGGCTTGGGAGGCCTAACCACGCGAGCGTCTCGCCGTCGGGCGCGACGTTGGATGGGAGCGGGACGTCGAACGACGCGCAGGCAGCGGTGACGACCGGGCGGTAATCGCGGTAGGCGCGGAGCGTGATCGGATGGACGAAGGCGCCATCGTTGTGGCCGTGGTTGGGCACGGATCCCGTGTCGGGGTCGATGACCGCGAGGAGCAGCTCGGTGGCCGCGCGAAGGCGCTCGGTGGCATCGAGGGAGAAGTCGATGCTTGACGCGAGGAGCAGGCGCCGCGCGACGATGCACATGTCGAGCGCCAGGCGGAGGTAGTTGAACGAGTGCTGGATGTACCAGCCGTCCTCGGCGAACTGGGCGAGGATGAGGCGTTCGAGGAGGCGGCGGCCGCGGCTGGCCCAGGCGACGGCGGCGGGGTGCGTGCCGCGGAAGCGTGCGCCTAACGCAAGCAAGCCGACCGCTTCGGAGATGCCGTGGTTGTTGCGCTGCGAGAGGGCGTGGCCGATGGCGTCGTTCACCCGTTCGCCCGTTGCCGCGAGGACGGAGGTGATGCGCGCCATGGCGTGTTCATCGCTCGACGGCGCGCCGACGAGGTTCGCCTCGGCGTAGAGGAGCGCGATGGCGCGGATGGTGGATTCCTGTCCGCAGGCCCAGTGGACGCCGCGGAAGGGCGGGCTGCTTTCGATCCAATCGGCGAGGCGGTGGTGGAAGGCTTGGGCGTAGCGGTCGTCGCGGGTGACGATCCACGCGCGGACGAGGTCGTAGGTCCAGCCGAAGCGTGCCGGTTCCCAGATGTCTTTGACGTCGACGCCGGCGTCCTCGCGCGGGAACGCGCGCCACCAGGGCAGGTCGGCTTCGACTTCGATTTCGTTAGGCGCGCGGTGCCAGGCCGCCGGGCCGGCGGGGATGGGGCGCCAGACGGTGCGATAGGCCTGGTAGTCGCCGGCGAGGACGCGGTCGGCGCGGGCCAGGGCTTGCGCGGGGTTGGTGGCATGGGTGAGGGCGGCGGCATCGACGGCGAATGGGTGGCGCATGGGCGCCGGGGCGAAGTCGATGACACGGCGGGGTGTGGCGCGGAACGCGCCTAACGCGCGGCGGGTTTCGTGGGTGGCGCGTTGGGCGAGGCCGCGGAGGCCGTAGGTGCGCGCGATGGTGGCGGCGATGGCGGGCCAGTCGCGGGGCGTGGGCGTCACGGGCATCGGGCGGGGCGTGCGACGATCACGTGGCGACGAGCGGGCGGAGGGCCGCGTCGAGTCGTTGGGCGAGGACGGGGCGGCTGTGTTCGCGGGAGATCCAGTCGCGTGCGGCGTCGCCCATGGTGCGGAGCGTGTCCGGCGGGCGTTTGGCGAGGCGGACGATGGCGTCGGCGAGTGCGCGCGCCGACGAGTCCGCGGCCTGTTCTCCGGCGGCCGCATCGCGGAGCATGCCGGCAACTTCGCCGGGGACGTTGCAGACGACGGGCAGTCCCGCGGCGAGGTAGTCGAAGAGTTTATTCGGGCTCACGCCGAAGGCGAAGAGTGGCGCGTCGCGGAGGACCATGAGGCCCGCGTGGGCCGAGGCGAGGAGGTCCGGCATGGCCGTCTTGGGGACGGGGTCGCGGAACTCGACGTTAGGCAGTTGCTCGCGCGCGGCGCGAGCGGCGAGAGCGGCTTTGGCGGGTCCGTCGCCGACGAGGAGAATGCGGATCGGCCGGTCTTTGACAAGCGCGGCGGCGTCGAGCACCGTGTCGAGGCCGTTGGCGGGGCCGTGGGCGCCGGCGTAGACGAGCGTGAATGGTGCGTCGGGCGCCGGCCACGGGTGCGGGTTTGGCGCGGGATCAGCTCCGTTAGGCACGTAGACCATCTTGCGGCAGTCGACGCCGCGGGCGGCGAGGTGGTCGCCGGTGCCTCGGGCGAGGATGATGATGCGGTCGGCTCGGGCGTAGAGGTGTTTGGCGAGGGCGCCGAGGGTGTGGTAGGCAGGACCGCGGCGGCCGCCGGCGGCGACGATGCTTTCGGGCCAGAGGTCTCGGATCTCGAGGACGAAGGGTACGCAAAGTCGGCGGGCCATGCGGTACGCGGCGTGGGCGGCGAAGAGGTGCGGCGAGGATCCGATGATCACGTCGGGCCGTGTTGCGTTAGGCGAAAGGCGGCCGAGGGAGCGCGAGAACGAGAGCCAGTTGCGGGCGCGTCGCCAGTCGTTGCGTTTGTAGGGCGGGGCGTAGAGCCAGAGGAAGTCGACGTCATCGACGCGTTCGGCGATCGCGGAATTTTCTTCGGGCGCCGTGCGTCGGGTATAGCCCCGCGAGTGGAGGTGGAAGTCGGAGGCGGCGATCGTGACGTGCCAGCCGTGGGGGCGTAGGCCGTGGGCGAGGTCGAAGTGGCGCGTGCCGCCGCCATCGGAGGGGGCGACGGCGAAGTGGTTGACCCAGAGGAGGCGGAAGTGCGCGCTCGCCGGAGCGAGGATCGTTCGAGCGTCGCCCGTCGGATCGTATCGAACGGCTGTCACGCTCTCACCTACTCGTTATACTGGCGTGGCGAGGATTTCGTCTGTGTCATCGATCGACGCGACGGACGTATCACTCGGAGCGAGCGAATAGCCAGCAGCTCGAAGAAAGTCGCAGCACGCTCGATGAACGACGGATCCGTGCGTTGCGAGCAGAATGGCCGGACGCGCCCGATCGAGCGTGCGTGCGGCGCCCTTGAGCACATCCAGCTCGGCGCCCTCGACATCGATTTTGATGAGGGTCGGATCGGGAATCGACTTCGAATCGGTGAGGACATCGAGTGAGACGAGCTCCACGCCGACAATTCCATTGGCTGACACCTTCCCCATGGCATTACTGGCGTGCGGTTGGAAGCGTGCGGTTCCACTCCGTGCGCCCACCGCCGCCTCCATCACCTGCACATTTTCAAGGCGATTGAGCCGAAGATGTTGATGGATACGCTGCACGTTTTTCGGCAGCGGCTCAAACGCGATGACCCGACCAGTCTCGCCAACTCTTGCTGCTGCGAGCAGCGTGTAGAACCCGACGTTCGCTCCCACATCGAACACGACGTCGCCGACGTGCACCCTGCGGGCGAAGAGTCGTTGCTTGGCATACTCGTAGGATCCGAGCCAGCATCCGTGGTTGCTCGAGGCGGCGATCCAGCGATATCCGCGCAGCGGCCCTTGTAGAATTCGCAGCGGCATCTCAGACGGAATGAGCCGCAGCGGCAGGCGCAGCAACCGGCCAGCGACGGACCGATTGGATATGCCGGAGAGGTTCACGAGCGAGCCGGCCGTTCTGGCCGAAAATGCGACACGCGAGTGATTCGGTTAGGAGCCGCTGCGGCGCATTGAAGCCTTCCGATGATCCTTTGCGACCAGCGGGTCGAGCACGTAGCGCTCGAAGATGTCGATCTGCTGCGCGGCGCGGCTGTGCCAGTCCCAACCCGGCACCGGTCCACCCGTGCGTGGGGGGAGCACACCGTGCAGTGCCTCCGAGATGATGGCGCCCAACGCAGCAGAGTCGCGTTGGGGAAAGATGCGACCTGCGCCGGCTCGGGCGATCAGATCAAGGTGCGCCGGAATATCGCTGCAGACGATCGGTGCGTTCATCATCAATGCTTCGGCCACCGGCAAGCTAAAGGCTTCCAGCCGACTACAAGAAATCGAGACGACACACCGCGCCAGCTCTTTGAGATAGGGGCCACGAGACAGCATTCCGCGTATCACGACCGATTTGCCGATGCCTAAATCTCGGGCCATGAGGCGCAGCCTCGCGCGGCGTTGTTTTGGTTCGACTCCGACCAACGTGAGCATTATACCGTCCGGCCGCTCAATTGCCGCCCATGCATTCAGCGCCGTCCCTTCGTCCTTGCGCGCACCTATGCCGCCTAACACGAGAACGGATGCCCCCCCGCCGTGCCAGAGCAGATCACTGACGTCGACGCCGTTCGGGACTATCTCGATGGGCACCCGGAAGCGACTTTCTGCTGCCAGCGCGATGGCAGGAGAAACCGCGATAGCGACGCGATGATACGGATGCGAGAGCGCACGGATGCCTGCGCGGACCGCACGTTGGACGGCGATCCGCGCTGCAGAGTTTGACGCCGCCTTGAAGACAAAGTGAAACATGTCTTGGAGGTACACGACAGCACGTGTGTCCGCCGGTCCGACTCCATTCGGGCAGAAGATGATGTCAGCGCGGGTCCGATCAGCCGCGCGTGGCAAGTCGGTGAGCAGGTGGCTCGCCCAATTGTTCGATGCCACGCGTAATGGCTCAACGTCATGCGGAACTTCCGATTCGGTAAAACCTCTCGGAATGGCTGCGATGACTGCATCAACGCGCGGGTCGTGAAGCCAGCCACGGCAAAGACCTCGGAAGATCTGGGACCCCGCGGGGGTCCGCACCGATCGGGCGTCGATGAGGATACGCATCAGGCGCCCCGCCCCAAGCGCATCACGCTCGATACCACTGCCGCGTTCGCGCCCAGGACGCCGAGCGAATGGCGGCGGCGAAACGCTGCGGCCAATCCTTCTGCATGCACGGTCTCTCTATCGCTACAAAGAACACGATGGAAACGAAGAGGAGAAGCGGAAGTACAATCGCAGCTTGGACGAGAAGGTGCAGTGCAAAGCCGTCATTCGCCGCGATGCGAATAGTGCGTCGGCCGATTGCAGAGATGATAGGATAGTGCAACAGGTAAATGGTGTAGCACATGCCGCCAATTGTCGTGACCCAGGGATTGCGGAATACGGCACGCAGCCGGCGACCTCGAAACGTCGCACACACGACAATGAGCGCCAGAAGAGGAAAGAGCACTAAGGGTCGTGGAACGTTCACCCACACAGCGACCATGGCGATCCATGACAACACCCCAACGGCATCCCACACGCGCTGATTGGGAGATGGAGCACGCCACTCCGACAGATAAAAGTCCGCGAGGAGAAATCCGAGCAGAAAATATTGAAGGTAGTTGAGAAGCGTGAGCGACAGCCGCGAATCGACTTGAATCTCGTAGCGCTGCAATAGGATTGCGCCTGCAACTCCGGCGAAGACGACGAGGCGGCGGCCTAACTTAAGACGAATGGCGAAGACACACGCCAGAAGCGGCGCAAGCAGATAAAACTGTACCTCGACTTCGAGCGACCAAGCGACGACGTTGACGACGCTCGGCACGCCGTACATGAGATTGTGTAGGTATACCAGACTGGCAAGTAAGTGCGGCCAGAGATATCTCGACGACGCGCCAAAAAATGCAGAGGCGACCACGAACACAAGTAGCATGGCGAGGATGTACGGCGGCTCGAGACGCGTGACTCGACGGAGATAGTACGCGCGCAGCCGAGGAGCGGGTGCGGCATCGAAGTAATGCCGAG
Source organism: Gemmatimonadaceae bacterium (assembly GCA_036273715.1). Taxonomy (NCBI): domain Bacteria; kingdom Pseudomonadati; phylum Gemmatimonadota; class Gemmatimonadia; order Gemmatimonadales; family Gemmatimonadaceae; species Gemmatimonadaceae bacterium. The sequence continues at coordinate 31,435 of DASUHB010000044.1, read as the reverse complement.
CGAAGGGCAGCGCGAGCACAAACCCGCTGATCACAAAGAAGAGCTGAACACCGTAGTGGCCTGTCGCGGCAATGCGGGCCAACAGATTGTCATTGAGTGTCCCGCTTTGGATTGCCGATGATTTGCCCACGGTATAGCCGCTCAGATGGAACACCACAACGAGAGCTATGGACGCGAACCGGAGCCCGTCGATCTCGGCGATGAATTGGCCCGACGTCGTTCGTCGCGACAGATGGGGAAGCAGCTTGTCAGCAACGCTCATCGAGCAGTCGCGACAACGGCGGAAGCCCTCGTCGGGCTCTCGCCTTCGATGACGGTGGTCAAGATTCGGCGCACGTTGTCCGTTAGGCTCTCGAACGACAACACCCTCGCAGCGAACTGCGCGCCACAGCGTGACGCATGATTCCAGGCGTCGAAGCTAGTGACGACCGCCTGAATCGCATCGCCGAGCTCCTGGGTCGTGAAGCCCGCGATCATACCGCCCTTACTCTGGCGCAAGACATCCTCGGGACCACCACAGGGCGTTGATATGACGGGCAGTCCAGTATGGAGCGCTTCGGCTACAACGATGCCGAATCCTTCTTGTCTCGACGGAAGTACCAGCGCGTCGTGCGAGAGATACAACGCAACCAACCGATCGAGTTCGACCGGACCGACCAGCTCGATGTTCGGAGAGAGATCCTGCGCTTGCGCCCATCGTTCCGTTCGAGGACCGACTACGGTGAGACGAGCGGGGATCCCCGCGGCCTCGAGCAGGCGGCACGTGTCGAAGAGCAGCGCGACGTTCTTCCTCGGATCATCCGCTCGCCCAACGAACAGGAGGCGAGGTACAGCATCGATCCTTCGCGGCGCACGTGCGGCCGCGCCGCCGTGCCTGCGCAGCGTATCGAGAAAGGCGCGGGACGGGGGATGCGGCAAAACATCCACGTGTGACGTTCGCAACCGGTGAATGTCCAACAGGCGTTCGCGGGTGTACTCGCTCATCGCGTACAGCTTGGTGGCGCCCACGAGAACCCGACGCTCGAGGCGTTCGCCCAACGCGAGACTCGCCCGATGCGCGATGAGACCGGCGCCAGAGCCGCGACCCGCCCGCCTAACTTCGCGCACGGATATCGCGCGCAGCTCGTCGCGGATCGGCGTTGCTTCCCAGACGAGATATGGAACACCCGCGCCGCTTGGAACTCCGGCGTAGCGGGAATTCACCGCCCAGATTAGATCGTAGCGCGCGGCCCGCAGGCGGCGACGAAACAATCGCCCCGGGATCAGGGCCTCTCCGTGCACGAGAGCCGGCTGGACGCCGACCATGATCGTTCGGTGCGCCGCTGTCTGTGCCTCGTGCCAAGTCGGGATCGGCCGAATGGCATGCGTCAGCACGTCGACCGTGCCGAAAGTCTCCAACGCATCGCACAGCACTTGTGTGCTGGTCGCGTTGCCTGCGGCTGCACCCGGCGCCGCCCCACAGACGAGAAAGCGACCCGTCACGCGCGGTCGTGCGCAGGTCTCATAGCGGTCACCGCGGATGGTGTGGCGTATACGCCTAACGATGTGAGCGCGTCGACCACTCCACTCGCCGTCGCGCGATAGCTATAGCGGTGGGACACCGTGCGCGCCGCTGCGCCGACGATCGCTCGAGCCTTAGGATTAGTTACGAGCTGCCGGACGAGCGCCGTCATTGCGCTCCAATCGCCATTCGCGAACGTGAAGCCGGTCTCGCCTTCGCGAATCAGATCTGCCGAAGCGCCCACATCCGCGCACACGACCGGCGGCAGGCCAGCGGCCATCGCCTCATTGAGCACGAGTCCCCATGGTTCGTTTTCCGATGGCATTACGAAGACATCGGCGAGAGCGTAGACCTCGGGCAGGCGGCGCTGGTTGACGAATCCGAGAAACGATACGTTGGTCAAACCAATGCGCGCGACTTCGGCATGGAGCTGCTGCTCGAGCGGGCCGCTGCCGACCAGCACGATCTGTACATTTCTGCCACACTCGGCGGCGAGATGCAGCATTGCTTCGGGGTGTTTGCGTGGCGTGAGCTTCCCAACGAACAAGAGTACTATGCGATCCTCGGGGACGCCCCATTGCCGACGCAACGTGCCGCAATCGGCGCGTCTCGCGCCCGCTGCCGCGAGCTCGTCGACATCGACGCTATAGGGTGTGAAGAACAATTTGCTGTCATCCGCACCGTACGCGAGGTATGCCTCGCGATTGCGGCAGCCGATGTAGAGCAAGGCATCGCTCATCGCGATCCACCGACGGATGATCGCGTCGCGAAGCGATTGCGGCACCTTCGAATCCCGACGCATATCGGCGCGCAGCTCACTTCGCATTAGGACGCGCGCGCGCGACGCCTTCGCGGCGATTGCCGCGAGATAGTTGCTGGGATACAAATAGCCGTTCACCCACAGCGCATCGAATCTGCCAAACATACGCCAGAATGCGCCGGGGTTGATCGCGTGTAGCGGATTGAAGGTGTTGCTGATTGGACTCGCGTTGAACAAGAACCGGTGGCTGTATCCATCGAGCTGATCGACATCCCACTTGACGACGCGATCGAACTGCTGATCGTACCTCGGACGCGCACCGAAATCTCTGCAGTACCAGACTTCGACCTCCAAGCCAGGCACGCTTGCGAGCCGGCGATACACGGGCGTGAAATACTGAATCGGGTGCGATGCTAGAATGGCGAGACGACACGAGCCAGCGTCGCTCATCGTTGCGCGTCGTGAAGCGCGAGAATTTCCTGAATCCGCGCGTCCCAGCTGTGCGTGGATTCGACCACGCGTCGACCGCGTTCCGCGATCTCCCGCCGGCGGACGGGTGCAGCCAGATACTCGTCGACGCGCTCGATCATCTCGGCGTCATCGCCGAAGCAGACGATGCTCGATCCGTCGTCAAAGATCTGAAGCACCTCGTGCGTTCGTTCATGCAGCAGAAAGCCACCGCACGCCGGCGTGTGAAACGTTCGGCTAGTAATCTGATCGCCAGCCGATGAGCCGGTGCGTTGTTCACTCAGTATCCCGAGGTTGATCGCCGAGCCGGCGATCGCGCGGACGTACTCGCCACCGACGACCGCACGATGCTCAATGCACTTGGCCAATGGGCCGGCTGCGCTCGCCCGGTTCCATTGGTGGCCCCAGACGCGGAGCCGTAGGTTCGGCCGCGCGGCTACGAGAGATGACAGGACCTTTTCTTTCTTTGCTGACCACGTGCCGATGAATGAGACGTCGCACTGATAGCGATCGATGTCGTCCTTCGTTAGACAAACGGGGCGATGCAGGTCCGGGTCGAATGCGTGATCGAGCTTGCTCGCGCGGGGCATACCAAGCTGGTCGCGCAGGTCGTGCAGGCCGAACGATTTGGTCGTGAACACCCAGTCGTATCGTGGGAGCGCGCCAGCAAGATAAGGCCCGTGCGTGCGAAAGGAGACGTCGGGGTAGAAACAGTACGATCGAGTGCCGAGTTGGCGCATGGCATCGATTGTTCTCGATTGTACGAACATCCCCTTGAACGCGAGGAACATTTCCGGGCGCAAGTCTCGAGCGACGGCCGCTATGTGCGCGTTGAACTCGCGTACTGCGGAGGCTCGGACCATGCGTCCAACGACGCGCATCCCCGTTGTACGCCAGCGAACCGGAACGAACTCCCACTCGGCGGCGACCTCAACGCTCCAGCCTGCGCGACGTAGCGCTTTCATCCCGGCGTAGCCATTGCTCCCGAGCCACTGGTCGCAGACCACGATGGCTCGCCGCCCATTGGCGTTAGGCGTCAGCGCGTCGTCCGCTGCAGACTCGTATGAGGGGATCCGCGTGGGGGGCAGCGACATCACTCAGGTTCGCAATCGTGCGGCTGCTGGCACGTCAGCTGTGGCCAGTTGCATCGGCGCAAGCGGCTTACTCCTTCGCACGCCGGATATGACCAGAGATCCGGCGAGGAACAGCAAGTACATCGCGACGAGCGTGACGATTATCTGCAGGTCGGCGACGAGCCCGATGCCAATCAAAAGGAGATAGAATCCGAATGCAGTCCCGAGCGGATTGCTATCGTCTGCCCAGAACATCGCGGTCGACCAGAAAAGCGCGAGTAGCGCGCCGAACAAGTATGATCCGACCACGACGCCGCCCCATCCAAAGTTCAGATAAAGCTCGCCGGGGACCGTCATATTGATCGAGTTGTTGTACGTGCCATCCGGGCGCAAGATCGCTTGGCCGATTCGGTTAGCGAACCACGCTCCCTTCGCGATCTTCGGCTTGGCGGCCCACAGGAAGCGAGGCACGAAGGCGAAAGCCAAGTATTCGAGTGTCGCGCCATGGAGAAAGCCCCCTTGGACGGCGAGTAGTCCGACTTGCGACAGTTGATTAATCGTCGACAGACGGACCACAATGGCCGACGCATCGCTCGTGGAATCGGAGGCGTTCGCTGTCGACGCGGCGCGGAAGGCTGCGACACGAGCTTCGCCTCCGCCTGCTTCGGATCGGATGCGTCCTAACGTCGCGAAGTTGACACCGAACAGCGCGATTAGGAGATAGACGGGAATCAAGGCGCGGCGGCGCAGGATGGCCAGTGAGCGGCTTCCGACGACGAGCCCCGTGAGCAGGGCAAGAATCGGCAGCAAGATCTCGGCTCGCAGGTACGCGAATAGCGCCGCTTGCACGGCCACGACCAGCATCAGGCCTAACGCGACCATCATCACGCGGCGCGACCGGCGCACGGCGCCAAGACGGCTGAGCGTGAAGATCGTCAGGTCAGGCAGGCGTGCGATCAGCCCGCTGACCGCGCCGAAGCGGTTCGCGCCGAGCGCGTTGGTGATAAGTATGCTCAAGACGGCGATTGCAGCGCCGCCAACGATCAGGTCTCGGTCGTTTACGCGCGCCTTGATCTTTGGCAGGAGTTTCCCAACAGTACGCCATGGCCGCCAACGTTGCGCAGTATAGAAGCCGACGAGGATCGCCGTTCCGCCGACCAGCATTAGTTCGCAAGCGAAGTAGACGTAATCCGGCGCAGTGTAGAGATCGAACGGCGATTGGTTGCCGCGTTCGATAAGTGAGTGGACGGCCACGGCGTTGGCGACGCCGGTTATGGCGAATGCCAGCGAGAAAAATGTCATCGGTGTGAGCGCACCACGCCTCAAACCTGCGATGTCGCGCACGACCACAGCGATGCCGACGCCTGCAGCCGCGATCGACAGTAGCATGGCGGACGGCTCGAGAATCCCAAGCACGGTGGCAATGAGCGCTAGCCACAGAAGCACCCGTTGCGCGGGGAGCTTTTTCTGCGCGATCAAGGAGTGAGGTCAAGACGGTAGCGACAAAGCACGCTAGCGCCTTACGCGTCGAGGTGCTGTTTCGCGGAGGCGACCGGAGTGGTCGCCCAATCGTCACCCGCCAAATGGTGTAGACTCACACCGCGTTTCGCGAGCCAGCTCAGCACCTCCGGCGCCGTCGTACTCGCGTCCGCGAGCGCCCAGCGCGAGAGTTCTACGCATCCGCGTAGTCGCTTTGATCGACCGAGCGTACCTTCAAGGCCGCGTAACACCTCGAGTTCCCAGCCCTCGACATCGAGCACGAGGACATCAATCGCTGTCACGCCGCGCGCGCCGAGAAAAATATCCGCGCGTTGGACCTGGACCTCGACCGTGCGATCTGGCTGATGCGGCGCCGCGAACGACGAGTGACCGGCCACGCGCGACTGGTAGAGTAGTATGCTTGATTCGGCAGAGCCGAATCCGCCTGGGAACACATCGATCGGCGCATCGCGTTCGTCGCCGAGCCCTAGGTTGCGCGTCGCGAACTCGCGGGCATGCGCGTCCGGCTCGGCGGAGAAGACGTGGCCGGTTGGGCCAGCGAGTCGGCGGCAGAGCGCGGCCACGTAGCCGACGTGGAGACCCAGGCAAAGCACGGTGTCACCCGTCTGTACGTTATTCCGGATCCAGCGGACAACGTGCGGTTGGTATGCGCCGACCCATATCTCCGCTTGGAAGCAATCGCGCGGGTTGATCCAGAGCCGGATGTCGAGTTCGGCCGGCTCGACAGTATCGACGAATGGGTGCCGATACAGATGACGTGCCCAACGCGCGGCGCGCGCGCGCCCGTGCGGCAGGCGGCGCAAAAGAGAACGCAGCATTACTCAGCTGGCGTTAGGCAGTCTCATGGGCTGGCCTGACACAAGCCTGTCCAACAACACTGCCAAAGTTCCCGCGAGACGCTGCCTGGTGAACTGGTTGACGAGCTCTTCGTTTGGCGCATACGTCGCGAACTGGCCACTCTGACGCTCGCGCTGCGATGCTAGTATGTACTCTGCAATTCTAACGGGATCGCTGAGCACGACTCCGGTTCGCGTAGCTCGGATCAGATCGTCGAGCATCCCGCCATCGCCCGGAACACAGAGGATCGGCCGCTTCGCACCGAAATACTCGAACGTCTTGGCCGGATAGAGTCCCCGTGCGAGGTACTTATCTTCCTGTACACGCCCAGTGATCGACAGCAGCAATAAGGCATCGGACGACTGCAAGATCCGCAGCGCCTGCTCCCGTGGAACGTGGGCATCGGCATCGACCATTCGGCTAACGCCCACCGTGCGCGCAAGCTCTCTCACATAGGATGTGGCGCTACCGCGGTACACAAAACGAACGCCGCCTGCGTCGTCGTTAGGCAACGTTGCCGCCACGATGCGAAGCGCCTCGAAGAACGGGCGCATCGTTTGAATATCGGGATTGAGGTTGCCGCAATACGCGATCGTAAAGGGCGCGGTTCGCGGCGGCATCTCGACGTGCCCGAATTCTTCCGGATCGAATCCGTTAGGAATGCTCATAGCCGGGCGGCCTAACAACACCCTATCGAGATCAGCCAAATGATCATTGACGTTGATCAGGTGCGCAGCGGTCGAAAGTAGTGATCGAATACGGGGCAGGTACAGCGCCCGCAAGGTTGTCGGAAACGGTCGTAGCACAGGATCACGGAAATCTGCTACCCACGGCACGCCTGTCTCCCGAGCGAACCATCGCGCGAGCAGCAAGCCGGCATCGGGCGTGTGCTCACCAATGCACGCGTCGACTCGCACCGACCGTGCGACGATCTCTGCCACGCGACGTGCGCACGGCTGCCATGCAGAGCTGTAGTCGCCATTGGTGAGTTGCTTGAGCGCAGTCAGTGGCTTTCGCCATAGAACTCGCTGCCACGCGTTAGACGCTCGCCGCGCGCTCACGCGCCACCACCTATCCAACAGTCCATCCCACGGCAGCGAAGGAGTCGGAATGATCAAGGACGCATCGGGGCTGGCTTCCTCGACCTGGCGTTCGATGCGCGCCGCGACATCAGTCGAGAAGCCTATGCCTCGTTCGCGCGCGTCGCAACAAATGACTATCGCTCGCCAGCCGAAGCTCGGCAGATGCTTGGCGAACTGCGCGACCCGCTGCGCACCGATTGTCGATGTTGGCGCGTGATACGGCGCGCATTCATGCGCGAAGATCAGCACCGTGCGCAACGGTTGCTTCATACCGGTGCGGACTGCACGGTCCTCTGGCGCGATGCGTTGTCGGACGAAACGTCTCCCGACCGATCGTCACCCTCGGAATTGTTGCGCAGCCATCGGCCCAAGCAGATGAATCGCCACGGCAGGAATGAGAACGGTGCCCGGCCCGCGAGGATGTCCTCGACCTCCTTCAGCGCCGCATCCGCATGCAGCACGTTCGGCGAGCAGTCGATCGCGACGCGCAGCTGCTCGCGGGTCCACTCCCGTGGAATCTCGCTTAACCATGTCCGCTCGGGCGTGACGAAGCCCATCTTGTCGCGCCGGTCGCGTACGGTTGGAGGGAGCACATCGGCAACGGCACGTCGCAGAACGACTTTCGTGACGCCGCGATGCAGCTTCATCTCATCGGGCAGCCCCGCGAGAAACTCTACCAACCTGTAGTCGAGGAAAGGGACGCGCGATTCGATCGACCACGCCATCGAGTTTCGATCCTCGTAGCGCAGGAGCACGGGCAGCGACGTGTCGAAAGTTTGCCGGCGCAGGCTGTCCCGTAAGTCGATGGGTGGCGTATCATCGTGGCCGTTAGGCGCTACGGCGCGCAGCCAGGTCGGCATGCTGCGCGTAATACGGACGCGTGCCGGGAGCAAGGTATCGACCGCAGGCATCACATTGCGCATCGCGAGGATCAATTGGGCGATCGGCAGCGTGCCCTGGCGCCGACGGTACGCATTGATCTCGCCAGCCAATCGGAGCATTCTCCCGCGGCGCAGCATCCCGGTATACAAGGCCGTGTCGTTACCGCCGTATCCAGCGAGCTGTTCATCGCTACCTTGGCCATCCAACATCACTTTCAGCCCCGCATCGGCCGCCGCTTGAAACACGCACCACTGACTGTACATGCTGGTCGAGCCAAAAGGCTCGTCCATGTGCCACAGCAATTCGTCGAGGTCGGAAACGAGCTCGGCGGACTTCGGCCAGACACCGACGGACTTGGCATGGGTCGCGCGAATCACTCCCTCCGCGTACTGCCATTCATCGAAGGCGGCGTCCGAGTGCCGCGCCGTGACGGTCACCTGCCCCGCATCCGCGTCGTACGCGGCGAGCTGGCGATGTGCGAGGCAGACGATGGCGGAGGAGTCAAGGCCGCCGGACAGGCACGATCCGACTGGGACGTCGGCACGTAAGCGCAGCGCAATACTGTCAGTTAGGAGTTCGCGCACACGTGCGGCGGCGTCTCGGAGGTTGCGCGTCGTCGTGGCCGGAGCGAACCGATACCACCTGGTGACCTTCACGGGGGCATCGCGGCTCCGCAAGTCGATGGCAACTCGCTCGCCACCACGCAGCTGGTGCACGCCGTCGTGCATCGTATCGGACGACGCGTCGAGGCGCGCATCCACCAGGTAGCGGCGAACACCTGTTTCGTCAGGCGCGAACTTGTACCCGGGCAGCGTGCGGATCTGCTTAATCTCGGATGCGAGCGCGATGAAACCGCCGACGACGGCCCAATACAGCGGCTTGACGCCGAACCGATCGCGAACGGCGTGCAGCGTCCCGCCATTCCGTGGATCGAGCAGAAGAAACGCGAACATTCCATTCAACCGATCGAGACACCCTGGCCCCCACTCTGCCCACGCGGCGAGGAGCACTTCCGTGTCGGAGCGGGACGCGAACCGATGGCCCATCCGCTCGAGGTCGGCGCGCAGCTCGACGTGGTTGTAGATCTCGCCGTTTAGGACGATGGCGAGTCCGGTTTCGTGGTGCAGCATCGGCTGATGGCCGCCCGGCGAAAGATCGACGATCGACAGCCGACGGTGGCCAAGTCCGACGCGCCAGCGAGTGCGCGACGGAAGGAGCACGAGTCGCTTCGTATCGCGCGTTTGAGGCGACGTTTCGTCTCCTGCATACACGCGGGTTAGCTCATCCGGATTCCATAGGAGGTAGCCTTCGTCGTCCGGGCCGCGATGCCGCACGCGACGCGTCGCCATGACTAACGGAAGAGTCGGCTCCTCCAGCGCCGCATCGCGACGGATCAAGCCGAGGATGCCGCACATCGCTATGCTACGTGCGAGACCGATCGGAACGCCGACGTTGCCGGTGCCGAGCGCCCATGGCGTCCAGTCGCATACAGCCTCACCAGCCGTTGGGCAGCCACGGGCAGTGATACGAGCGCGGTGATGGTGCGCGTTGCATCGACCGCTACACGTCCAACAGAGTCCGTCGCCGCCAATTGCGACAGAAGCTGCCCGTAGCGTTGGGCGCACACACCGATCGAGAACTCCGACTCGGCGAGGGCTCGCGCTGCCACCTCGCGCGCCGACGACGGAATATTGAAAGCGGCGCGAATCTTTTCGGCAGCTGCTGACACGTCGCCAATGTCATAGAGCCAGAGGCACGAACGCGCGGCTGCATGCGTTTCGTAGTCCTCGACGCCGCTCACGCGACTCGAGACGATGGCGCAGCCCATACTCAGCGCCTCCATGACCGTAATTGACATGCCTTCCGAATTCGACGACATGAGGAGGACGTCGGAGCGCGCGAGGAGATCTAGCACGTCGCTGGTGGCCGACCATGGATGAAGTCGTACGCGATTGCCGAGGTCGAGGGTAAGGAACGCGCGGGAGAGCGATTCGCGCGCCGGACCATCACCCATGAGATCGAACGTGAAGGATATGCCGGCGTCGCAGAGTTGCGCGGCGATCTTGGGCAAATCGCTCACGCGTTTTTCGGCTTCGTCCATACGGCCGACCCACGCCAAATGCATCGCTTTGTCCGAACCGGTGGGGCGGTTGCGGAGAGGGTGCAACGGGATGCCGCAGGGAATGGTGACTAACGGAGCGTAGCCGGATCGGCCGAGTGCGTTCGTGCGGCGGTTGACGCGCGTCGACACGCACGCGATCGCGGCAGCGGCACGGTCGTATCGGAGGACGAGCCTGTCATTGATGACGTGATTGCCGTGCAAGACGGCGATCATCGGGTTTCGCGGTGACAAATATGCTGCCGCCGACCAGGTTTCAGCATCGTTGGAGACGACGACCGGGACACTCGCCGGTACACCCTCTTGAAGCGCGGCGGCGTAGACCGATGACCGATACGCAGCGGTACCAAACTCGAACATTGAGCCAACAACTGGCGCGACGATGGTTGGCCGCTCTTCGGGAGACAGTTCCGCGAAGAGATCCACCATGGTTGGACGCCCACGGCCACTGACGAAGGGCGACCGCGGCCGCGGTGCTACAAACCAGCTCTTGCCACCGCATCGCTGTATTTCGATGGCCAAATCCGCCATCCAACGGGTTACGCCACCGCGATGGTAGGGATAACAAAGGAATGCGAGATTCATCGCATTACACAACGCAGCGTGTCGGCTGGCGCGGCACCGCTAGCGCGCATGCACGTGGCACGTGTCTTCGCCATCGTGAGTGCATCGACGTATGCCTCGCGCTGGGCGCTCGCATATCGCTCCCACAAGAGGTGGTCACGACAGAGTGCCAGCGCTCCCATTCGAAGAGTATTGCGCGTTGCGCTAACAGTGTCTAACGCACGTTGAACCTCATCGTTCGACCAATTCTCTTTTGTGTAGTCCACGAGGATTCCAGCCTGATATGCAGTGACGAGCCGGTCGATCCCGAGCGACCCCCGAGAGGCAATGACAGGCAACCCGGCAGCGAGATACTCGCCGAACTTCACCGGCTGCACGACGGACTTGAGAACGCCCGGTTTTCCGAGGATGAGACCAGCGTCAGCGGCCATCAGATGACTCGCGACCAATTCTTGTGGAAGGTGAAAAATAAAGATTCTGGTCAAGTCCACTCCGGCATCCCTGAGCAGGGTGGACATGTCCCGTTGGTCCGGGGTGATCGCCATGAAACGAACCGTCGGGTTTCCTTGCATCGCGAGCGCCACGAACTCGCCGAGCCCCTCCGTCAGATACTGAAACCGGTTAACGACTCCGACGTACGCCAGGACCAGATCACGCGAAATACCGAGACGGTCGCGCATTTGCTCGCGCGCATCCTCATCGTAAACCACATTCCGAACGCAGCAGGGAACGCAGTCCAGTTTTGTCGGTGCGACCCCCAAGGCGGCAAGCCACTCGCACATTCCGTCAGACACGGTAGCGGCGCGCTGCGACAAGGAAAGTGCCGCGAGAAGGTTGCGCGTTGCGTGCTCGTAGTCGCGGTTGTTCGCCGCTTGTGCGGAATGGAACGCTTGACGACTACGTGCAAATAGCAGCTCTTCTGGCCACGGTCCTCGAACGTCCGCGATGATGCCTGTGTGTCCAAAGTGTTGAGACAGGGCGTGCGCCCATCCAACCGCCCGCTCACCGCGACAGTGAAACACCACGGGACGGCCGTTTGCCCAGCGTTTCACCAATCGCGCGAGAAACGAAGCGTTCTTTGCGACAGTCAATCGACTAACGTAGGGTAGCAACACAACCGTAACGCCAGGAGCGCGCGCTTTGAGCGAGCGGACAGCCCTCTTCACTTCTGGCTTGAACACCCGACGCAGCGGTTCCAAGAGAAGGACGATGACGCGCGTGGGGCGCGATGAGCCGGGCGTCGTAGCCTGCGACTGCATGTGATCGAGGACCTGCGGACCGACGAGGGGCTTCGTCGTTTCCTGCACGACGACATGAACGACGATATACTCGCCATCCTTCGCAGGGCGGCCAGCGTTTATTCGAACCGGTGACTCGACCGAGTCCACGTCAGCGAACGTTGCGATGACTCGAAATAGCCGACTAACGCTGCATCAATTGTGCACGCACCGGCGGTATCGCACTGACCCTTATTCTCCAAGCATCCGCAACGGCGAGGGCCATGTGGGTGCCAGGAGTGAGATTGCTCCCGTCTGCCGATGCATCGAAGAAACCGAGGCTGGCGCGCACGTGCTCGCGAAGAAACTCGCCGCGCTCCCCTTCAAACCACTTTCCCACGGGCGAATTGAAGCCGGTCTTGCGACGGGCCGACAAACCTTTAGGCCCTAGGCGAGCGTACCAGTTTCGGAGCACGATCTTCCCCCGATCCCCCGCCCATTTCAGATCCTCACGCGTACGCTTGGCCACCTGCACGACCTGATCCGCCAAGAGCGGAACGCGCGCCTCGATGCCGTACGCCATCGCGGCCGTGTCCAACTTCGCTAACATTTCGTCGACTAACGCAGTCCCGCGATCCACAGCGAGCATCTGTTCCAGCGTTCCATTGGCCGCGAAGCGGTTCCAAGCTGCGGCAGCCCGCAGTTCCATCGGGTCATTTTGAATCGCAGCGATACCGAGATGCTCGAGAACATCATCCCGGGTCGTGCGCAGCTTATCGAGATACACCATGGAAGGCTCTCGACGAACGCGCGCCGCGACCTTCCCGAACGAACCTGCTCGACCAGGCAGGTTAGAGAGACCGGCCAGGACCGGCGCGACTCGTGCGAACCGCGCGCCCCTCGCCCAAGAAGGAACCGCCGGCATACCCGCGTGCCAGCTGTAACCAGCGAACAACTCGTCGCCGCCATCGCCGGTCAGGATCACCCGCCTCGATGGTGCGATCTCTCGGAAGAGCCCGTGCAGGCCGACCAGGCTGCTGACGGCAAGCGGTTCGTCCATTGCTGCAATTATGTTATCAAATCGTTCTTCCGTTAGCCCCGCGTCGCCGACATCCACGGCGGTGCACGGAAGGCCGAAGCACGCGGCCGCCTGCATTGCGCCGGGATATTCATCGTCGACGAAGCCTGCGTGTCGAACGGTCCACGCTTGGAGCGTCGGTTCAGCCTGAAGACGCCGAGCCAAACCGGCAACAATACCGGAATCGATGCCAGCGCTGAGCAGAACTCCGATCGGAACATCGGAGACCAGGTGCCCATCGACTGCCCGCTCGATTGCGCGTCGTACATCCGCCTCGGTCGCGTCGCGATCGGTTGGCAAATCGCTCCACCAGGCGTGTTCTTCACGCACACGACCGGCTCTGATTCGAATCCAAGATCCCGGATCGAGTCGGCGCGCCGCGCGAACGGCCGACCATGGCGACGGAACAAAGCCCCACTTCAATAGTGCGACAAATGCCTCCTCTCGCAGAACTCGCGGCACGTCCGCGTCACAGAGCAACGCGGGAAGTGTGGATGCGAAGCTGACCCCGTGATCGTGCTCGGCGAGCACCAGCGGTTTGATGCCGAGGCGGTCGCGCACGAGATACAAGTCTCGGCTTCGCGAATCCCAGAGCGCAAACGCGAACATGCCTTCTAGAGCTGCGCAGCACGCATCGATCCCATGCTGCTCGTACAGGTGCACAATAATCTCGGAGTCAGACCGGCTCCTGAAGCGGTGCCCCTGCCTGGTCAATTGCTCGCGCAGCTCCCGGTGATTGTAAACTTCCCCGTTCGCGATGACGCAGATCGTTTGATCTTCGTTCCACAAGGGCTGCGCTGCAGCCGCCGAGAGATCGATGATCGCGAGGCGACGGTGGACGAGCACGAGATCAGAGTCGTGGTGGTGCTGCCAGCCGTTAGGCCCCCGTGCCCTCAAGGCTGTTTGAAAGGAATTCGCAAGTTCATCTGCTTCTGCTACCTCGAGGGGAGCGACTCCATAGCGACCGGCGATGCCACACATACTAGAGGATGGTTGCTTGACTGCGACCGCAAGTGAGGTCCGTGGACACTGAATACGGATCCTCGTCGAGCAAGTCCGGGTTCAAGTCGCGTCGGAACACAGCCTCCAAGAGTCGCGCGAGCGTGCGTCCTGACGCGAGGGAATCGCCAATTCGTTCGGCTCGCGATCGCGCGGCGGACCCCAACGATTCACGGTCGGACGGTGAGATCAACAAAGTCTCTAACGCTTCGCGCAGCGCTCGCACGTCGCCTGGCGGGACTAATCGCCCGTTCGAGCCGTCTTCGATCACTTCTGCATGGCCGCCGACGCGAGTCGTCAGTACTGCCACGCCGGATGCCATCGCTTCCAACACTGCGTTAGACATGCCTTCGCTTCGTGAGGGCAATGCGAAGACGTCAGCCATTCTGAACAAATCCGGCATGCGGTGCCGAGGCACATCGCGCTCGAACAGGACCTGCACGTTCGGAGCCCGACGTGCGGCTTCCGCAGGTACGTCTATCTCATCTCGTAACGAGGACGACACGCAGTGGAGAACGATGCGACCGCGGTCGTATGGTAGCTCCCCGAGCGCGTTCAACAATTCGGGCCATCCTTTGGCGACTAGCTGCGGCGCCACGCACAGCACAACTAGCTGTTCAGCGCGAATGCCTGCCGTCTCACGCAACCGTTGGCGCTCCGACTCCTCGACGGGCGAAAACGCCCGCGTGTCGATACCGTTAGGCACGACTGCGCCGCGAATCGGCTGCGGGCCTACCAGTCGCTGGGCTTCCACGAGAATGTTTCGCGAAACGCCGATGACCAAGGCTGCATCCCGAACGACCTCCTGGAACGCCAGCATCCGATCGGCGCGTTCGTGCGGCCAGATCCATACGTCGTCGCCACGCAAATGAACGGCGTAAGGAATTCCGTGGGAGATTGCAGATGCTCGAACGGCACTCCCATGCGGCAACGCGAACTGTACAAGAAGAATTCCGGGCCGGTGCGCGGCACTTGCCAGCTCTTTACGCAGGGCCAACTCGACACGTCCGACGAGTGACAGTGGCTTCGACAGCCGGCTGGGAACACGATTTTGAAAGCGCAGGTCGCCGATCGAAATACCGTCAAGGGACCAGTTGGCCGGGAGAGCGCGCGCGCACGCGGCACGCCACGCCGGTGCCAATCGCCACGCCATGGGCGGAAACCACCCGTTGGGAATCAACGCCCGCACTTCCCAGCCGGTCGCGACCAATCCTATCATCTGTCGATGCACGAACGCACACCGCAGACGTGCGCTAGGATGCGGATAACACTCGCTCACTAACCACACCGAGCGAGACGCGTCCGAGTTGCTCAGCTTGGACCCACCGCGGTCAGGAAGTCGATATGAGGCTGCGAAGACGAGACCTCGATATTTCGAGCACCAAGCGACAGCAGAAGGTTTCGTGCCTGCTCGGCAGAGAACGGATTCAGCAGACCGGCGCCGCCGAGCGCCGATAGCGCATGCCCCGTGGACCATTGGCGTCGGCGCTTAAGTAACGCGTTCGCCTTCCCGGGCAAATCACGTGTTCGATCCGCGCCCGATCCAGATAGGTGCGCCGTGCTGACGGGATGACCGAAGTCGACAGCTCGATGGCGAGCATACCACCCGGCTTGACCATGGCCCACGCTCGGCGAAGCATCCGTTCCGGGAATCGACACGCGCCGACAGCCGCGCCTAAGAAGACGACGCAATCCCCCCGCACTTCCGGTTGCGCGTTCGGATCGATTGGACAGTGATCGAACAAGTGGTGCGGTCTGCCGTGCCCGATCAACTCGGCCGGCACGCGGTCGGGGGGAAGACTCAAGTCCACGAGCACGCCGTTAGGCGCCGAATCACGGATCGTGCGCAGCACAGCTGGCGACGGCGAGCGCGGCAGCACGTCTCCAAGCGCAGCGCGCAGCCCGCTCTCGAACGCCGCGCCGCGCCTAACGTTCCACCGTTCGCCAGATTCCTCCAGAAACGTGCTCTTCGAACCAATTACCGGCAGCATATGCGACGGCGCGAACAAACCTCGACTCGCCCGAACGTATACTTCGCTGTGCGCAATTGTCGGATCGACCGACGCGAATCCGAGACCCGATAGTCGTCGGGTCACCTCAGTGAGGGTGACCCGATCGTTGATGACAGGGCTCAACAGATCGAAGAGTTGGTGCGGGTCATCGCCGGGGAAACGGCGGCGCAACTCGACAATCTTTTCCTCGAAGGGCAGCATGGCGAGCTCGAGACGAAGGCGCTCGATGCGACCTGTTTCACTCGGCGACCACGACTGTGCACCGTACAGATAAAGCACGAACGCCCCAGATGGACTTACGAGTCGTGCGACGTTCTCGAGCGCTCTCCAAGTATCACCGGTATGGTGCAGTACGCCAAATGAAAAGACGAGGTCGAACTCACCGATATCAGAGGGAATGTCGAGCAGGTCGACGCGACGCGTCCGTAGGCGTGGATTGTTGTCACAGATCTCAGCGGTTCGCTCGAGCGCTGCTTCGCTGAAGTCAATCGCGGTCACTTCCGCACCCAGCTCCAACAGAGACCGGGTCCACCGCCCGCGACCACACCCGGCATCGAGGGCGCGCTTGCCGACGAACCACCGCGGATCGATCGCGCACAACTCGTTCGTTAGCACGCGAGTCGCGTTTGCGTCGAACCAGGGGTCCCCGGGCATGAAGTCGCCTGATGGAAGATGCGACCACTGCCAGTCGAAGCTGGCAAGCGTCTGCCGGCGAGACGCCTCCGTCGTTGTCACTGTATCCGCCTAACCCATGCTCTCGAGACGATAGGCGGCGTCCATCCATACGATCCCACGGTCCGCCTTCAAAGGCACTCCCGTTCCAAGGACATCGCGCTCCTGCATCGTGATCGCGAGAGCATCAGGTACATTGTCGAACACCTCGGCGCCCCAGTGATGCATCAGGCGCAGCGAGAGAGTGACGGCTCGCGGCAGGAGCGACTTCGCACATACGCGCGCGATGATACGGTGCTTGCCGGCTGCGACATTCCACTCTGCGCGGACGTCGCCGCTGCACAGCGTCGATACCAACGTGCCACTGAGAGTCGACATCCCCAGCAAGAGCTGCAAACCGGTAATGGCTTGATACGCCTCGATGTCAACTTTCAGGACCAGGTCCTCGCCCTGCACTGGAGGTCCCCCGTCGCCGCCCGCGATCTCGGCTCCCGTAATTACCGCCGCCGATCGATGCGCGGGACGAGATGGTGCTACGTATCTGAGACCCGCGGCGACGCCAGCCGACACGCGCTGTAAATACAGCCTAACGATGTCGGAGGCGGATCCCATCGCGACAACCTGACCATGCTCGAGCAGCACGGCCTGCGTGCACAGATGCTCGACGGCAGCCATGTTATGACTCACGAACAGCGTCGTGCGCCCGCGACCGGCCGCATCACTCATAGCGCGTGTGCACTTGGCCTGAAACTCTGCATCGCCAACAGCGAGCACTTCGTCGATCACCATTGTGTCAGCGGCAAGATGCGCTGCCACCGCAAACGCTAGTCTGAGCTGCATGCCGCTCGAATACCGCTTGATTGGCGTGTCGATGTACGAACCAATGCCGGCAAAGTCGCAGATCTCATCGAAGGCGCGCGCGACGTCCCGGGCGCTCATGCCGAGCAGCGTGCCATTGAGATAGACGTTTTCGCGTCCCGTTAGCTCTGGGTGAAACCCGGTGCCGACTTCGAGCAGGCTGGCGACATGGCCGCGCAGCGTGGCGCGACCGCTCGAAGGCGTGGTGATGCGGGACAGTATCTTGAGAAGCGTGCTCTTGCCCGCTCCGTTGCGCCCGATGATGCCGAACACCTCACCTTCCGGCACTTCGAACGTCACATCGCGCAGTGCATCGATCTGCATCCAGCGCGGACGCTTCCGCGCCCGCAGCGGATGCCCGACGAACTCCCGTAACAGCGGCGCCTCAGGGTGCCTGATTCGGTACGTCTTCGAGATGCCTTCAGCACGAACCGCGAGTCTACTCATACGACATCCACGATCGTCGCTTCGGATCGGCGGAAGCACCACACGCCGACGAGAGTCATGGCGGCACTCATTGCGAGGGACAGGTTTACGATCCAACCTGTTGGCAGCGGCCCGTTCAGCACCGCAGCGCGGAAGATGCCAATCAGTCCCGTGAGCGGGTTGAGAGCGAGCACCCATCGCCACCGGACCGGCACAAACGAGTTTGCGTAGATCACGGGCGTGGCGAAGAGCCCGACCTGCAGCATGAACGGCACTATGTGCTGCACGTCACGCCACCTCGCATTAATCGCTGCCAAGAGGGCGGCGAAGCCGAACGAGAACAGGAGCAGGCCCGCAAGTGCGGGCAGCGCGAGCCAGATCCTAACTGTGGGCGCGATATGATAGAAAGTCAGCAGGATCACCAGAAGCACGGTCGTGACCAGCGCATCGAGCAGCGCCGAGGCGCCCGCCGCCACCACGAGATAAATGCGCGGGAAAAAAAGCTTCGTGATGATGCTCTGATTTACCACCAGTGACACCGCGCCTTCCGACACGACCTTATTGAAGAGATTCCATGCGAGAAGGCCGACGAGCGCGAACACTGCGTACGGAACACCCCCGCTAGGCACCTTCACTACGCGGCCGAACAGCACGGTGAAAACGAGCACCTGCACTGCGGGTTGGACAATGGCCCACGTCATGCCTAACGCGGCCTGTTTGTAGCGCGAGCGGACGTTACGCCACGCGAGACTCTTCAGCGCCCCACGATAGATGTACAGGTCGGCGAACCATCGCCGCCACGACGGCTGGCCGTCGATGACGATGATGGGAACGCCGTCGTCGGCGCGTCCGTCCACCAAGCGGGACGTTTCACCGGCGGATTGCTCCGCGGCGGACACGCCTGTCGTCACATCAGCAGTTGTAATTGGAAACCCGCTCGAGGAAGGAACCCCGCGCTCGCGTCACCGCGCATGCGCTCGTGCTGCTATGCCACCCTTACCCGCCACCCCGCCTCCGCAAACCTGACTAACGCCCGCACCCGCTCTCGCTCTGCCTTACCGAACATCGAATCTCGCGGCGCCGCGACATCCACCGCCACCACCCCCCACTCATCCATCCGCCCGCGAATCTCCGTGATCACTTCGCCAGGCACCCGCGCCGCATGCTCACCGCACTGCACCACATACGAGACGCCACGCGTGCTCCGCAACTCGCGCGCGGAACGTCCCAGTTCGAAACCGGCGAAAATGTATCGCGGAAACAAAGGCCGATATCCCGATCGCGCCCGCACCCGCGGCAACAACGTCGAGTAGCCCTGCCTCCGCAGATTCACATCCACCCACTCTTCGGCGCGGGACTTCGTGTACAACAACTCCCAACAGATTTCTGCACTGCTCGACATCGCGTTCTCTCGGGTACAGCGTCGGCGCGCCGCTGCCAGTAGCGGACACAGCTACCGCAGGATTTGCACGGGCTGCGCAAACCGGCGGTGTGTAAAAAATCGTCATCAGTCGGCTCTCAACTATGACGAGACAAAGGCCTGTGGGTCAAGCGGTTGGTGCACTCGGACGCGATGTCGTCCGACCACCCTCGCCAACCGGCGGCGACGGAACGATACGGGGACCGGTCGCGCCTTCAACCACCGGCGCCTTGGTGCCGCGCGCCCGCTCGAGCAGCGTCACGAGCTCATCATTGAGACGAGCGTTGTTGAAATCGCGCTCGATCGCGTCGTGCGCGGCCAGCGCCATCAACAACCACCGCTCGGGATGGTCCACCAGCCACCGCAGGGCGTCGGCGAGCGCATCCGTATCCCGCTCTGGCACCAGGAGCCCGCTCACCTTGTCTTCCACCAGCTCGGGAATGCCGCTGTGCCTGGTCGCCACCACCGGCACGCCGCTCGCCATGGCCTCCATCAGCGCGACCGGAATTCCCTCCATGTCTCCGTCGGCCGCCGTCACGCTCGGCGCGGCGAACAGGTGGGCGGCGCTCATCGCGCGCGCCACCTCATCTCGCGACCGCGCTCCGATGATCCGCACCGTGTTGTTCATGCCGAGCTCCGCGATGAGCGCTTGAAGCGATGAACGCATGGGGCCGTCGCCGACGATGTCGAGCGCTATGTCGACGCCGTCGCGGCGCAGGGCGGATATGGCACGCACGGCATAGGGCAAGCCCTTCTTCTCCACCAGCCGCGCGACGCACACGACACGCAGCGGCTGATCCACCGTGGGCATCCGGGGCACGGTGAAGCGGAAACGCGCGAGATCGATGCCCATGTGGTGCACGGCAATCTTCTCGGGCGGACAGCTGAGCTGCGCGAGACGCGCGGCCCAGAACGCGCTCACCGGCAAGAAGAGATCGCCGCGCGCGAACAGGTCGCTGTATATCGCCACTCCGTGCATGCGCAGGTACCGGCTCATGTCGGCGCCGTGAAACGCCGCGACGATCGGTCCCTGCACCAGGCCGGCGTCGCGCACACGGAGCGCGCGCTGCGCGTTGGTTCCGAAGTGGCACAGTATCGCGTCGTACGGACCGCGCCCGAGGAACGGGGCGCTCTCGTACAGCACGCCGAGGGCGCCGGGACTTCGCCGCACCATCCGCAGGGCCTCGCGGGCGCGTCCGCGCCACGGGCCACGCAGCAAACCGGTAATGCCTAACGCACGGCCGAGGGTGCGCCGCGGGGTGCGGGGCTGATAATAGGTGCGTTCGGCGAGCGGATCGATCTCGCGCTGCGCTACCACGCCGGCAGAGTTCGGCTCCGGCGCCAAAGCATAAATGTCGACATCATGTTCGCGCGCTATGAGACCGCTGATCTGGTCCAGCACGAAAGTCTGCGACACCGAGGGGAAATACGTGCTGACAACTGCGACCCGCATACCTCCGCATGGTAGCAGAACCTGGACCGCAGCGGCGGCGGCGGCGCGACACCGAGACTTGCATCCCTAAAAAATCTTCATGTCGTCGAGAAACATTCCTGACGATGAATTCGTCGCAGTCGCGGCTCAGGGCGCTGAGAGCGACGCGCGCGGAACGTCCATCGTGTCGCCGGGAGCGCCGCGGGTCGGGTCGACTTTTCGCGAGTACCGCACGAACCGCTTGAGCTTGAGGAACTGCTTCTCGTACAGGTGCCAGCTGGCGAAGGCCAGGCCGACCGTACAGATCACGACGATCAGCAGCACGGCGATGCTCGCGGGAATGCGTGTGCCGAATACCGATGGAGGCGAGGCCATCCACGGCACGTACCGCTGGAATACCCATAACACGAACCCGTGAAACACGTACATCGCGTAGCTGTAGCGACCGAGGAATCCGAGCGTGCGCGATGAGAACACGCGGTCAAGCATGCCGTGCGGTCGCGCAAGCGTGGCGACCATGAGCGCGCCGAAGCCGAGGTCGACGCAGGTGAAGCAAACGGCATAGAGCGGCCCGTGCCTAACGGGGTTCAACGTGAACTGGTCGAAGTAGAGCGCGACCGCGGCGATGGGCGTGCACATCGCGGCGACGGGTCCGACCCACCGCTCGAGCGGCTTGAGTCCGTCAGGACCGCGCATCACCAGCGCGATGAGCGCGCCGACCGCGAGGCCGTCGGCGTGGAACGGCGTCAGCATGTACATGGCACTCGCGGTTCCACCGTTGGTAAGCCACGCGATTCGCAAAGCGAGCGCCAACACGAGACCCGCGCAGCACACGGTCATCAGCCGTTTGCGCGTGAGGAAAAACACGAGGAACGGCCACACGAAGTAGAACTGCTCTTCAACTGCCAGCGACCAGAACTGGACCGTTGAGAAGGGCGGATAGCCTCGCAGCACGTACCCCAGATTTGCGAAGTACGTCCACTCGAACGGCGCCTGCCGGCTGAGCAGGTACTTCGTCTGTTGCTCCTGATGCATGAAATGCGGGAACACGAAGTACACGCAGAACAGCGTGCCGTAGTAGAGCGGAAAGATCCGGAGGATGCGTCGGAGGTAGAACGTGCGGAAAAAGTGCGTACCACCTTTCGTGTCATAGAGAATTCCGGTGATCAGAAATCCGGACAACACGAAAAACAGATCGACGCCGATCCATCCGCAGTTGGCGAGATGGGCAACGTTATAATCGAACGCCGAGAGCGGCGGGCGATTGGGATAGACGTTGTTGATGAGGACGAGCACGATGGCCAGCCCGCGCACACCGTCGAGCGCGGGCACGCGCTTGTCGGTCGTCGCCGGCGTGATGCCGTATGTGGTCGAACCCGATTCGCTCACGCTCGTCCGCGGAGATGATCAAGCGATAGCTTGATGTCGCGCAATCCGGCGCGACCGCCGGCCATCGTCGACAGCACGGCGAGAAAAACGACTGCGGTGATCCCGAAGCCGATGATCAGGCCGACGATCTCGTGCGCCGGGTGTGCGAGGTGATGAAATAGATAAACGGCTCCGCCGGCGAGAATGGCCGCAATCGCACTTGGCGCACTGATCCTGTAAAAGTCAGACGTATGCACAGGCCCGCGACGTCCCACATACCAGAGATTGATGGGCGTCGTGATGAGCGCGGAGGTGAGGCCGTAGGATTTGGCGACGCCCTCGGCGCCCCAGTGCACACCGGCCACAATCGAGGCGACGGCGAGCGCGGAGCTGATCACGCCCCAACGCAACAGCTCACCGGTTCGGTTCTGACTTGTGAACAGCCAGCCGGTTGTGTAGCCGATGGGCTGAACGAATCCGGCGATGGCAAGCCACATGAAAATTCTGGCGGCGCCCAGCCATTGATCGCCGAGTACGACGGCGATGAGCCAGTCGGAGCAGACCATGAGGAAAGCGACGAGCGGCATCGTGACCAGCACGATCTTGTCGAGAGTGCGCGCGAACGCGGCGCGGTAGCGCTCGGGCTCGTCGGCTAACCGACTGAGCGTCGGCACGGCGACACCACCCACCGGCAAATTGATCTGGTTGAGCGGGAAGAGCAGCAGCTGGTACGCCTTCGCGTACAAGCCAAGTTGCTGCGATCCCCAGAAGCGGCCGATGAGGAGGTCGTCGCTGTTGCGCGAGAAATAATTGAGCACCGTGAAGCCGGTGACGTTGCCGCCGAATGCGAGCATCTCGCGCACACGCGTGCTGCGTTTGGGCAGACTCGGCCGCCAGCGGCACACGATCCACGCGAGGAGCGCGCTGCTGATCGTGAACGCGAGCTGGTTGCCGACGATGGCCCAGTACGACATCTGCTCGTACGCCATCGTGATGCCGACGATGCTGGCGAGCGTCATCGAGAAGATGTCGTTGGCGGCGATGATGGCGAAGCGCATGCGGCGCCGGAGCAGCGCCTGGTGCTGGACGCTGAAACCGCTGACCAGGAATCCGCACGCGAGCACGATGGTGATATTCGTTAGGCGTGGCTCGCCGTAGAATCGCGCCAGCACCGGCGCGATGGCCATGGTGAGGATGGCGATGCACACGCCGACGCCGCCGTTGATCCAGAACAGGCTGCTGGCCTCCTCGTGCGTGAGCACGTTGCGCTGGATCGTGGCGCGCGAGAGGCCGATGTCCTTGAAGATGGTCAGGAATCCGGTGACGACGGTGACCATGCCGATGAGGCCGTAGTCGCGCGGGGTGAGGAGCCGCGCCATGACCATCGTCGCGAGGAGTCCGATGATGAACTGGGACGCCTGCGACCCGACGGTGAAGGCGCCGCCGCGGATGGCGCGGCCAGCGACGCCTTGGCGCAGGTCGTCGGTGCGGAAGAGCTGCTCGCGGCGGTTCGCGTTTGGCGGTCCGGGTGGTGGCGCCGCGACCTTGGCCGAGAGCGGCGGTTGGGTCACGAACTCAGTGCGCGGCGAGCGCCCGCGCGACGCGCTCGCCCGCCTTTCCGTCCCAGCCTTCGGGACGGCGCGCGCCCTCCGCACGCCTAACGGAGCGCACGGCCGAGGCGATCTCGGCGGGATCCGGCACCAGGCGGTTGGTGCCCTCGGTGATCGTGATCGGCCGCTCGGTATTCTCCCGCACCGTGATGCAGGGAACGCCGAGCGCGGTGGTTTCTTCCTGGAGTCCCCCGGAGTCGGTGACGACGACGTGCGCGCCCTGGACCAGGTCGAGCATCTCGGCGTAGGCGACGGGCTCGAGCAGCCTAACGGAACCCAGGTCCAGCCCGAACTCGCGCAGGCGCTGCTGCGTGCGCGGGTGCGCCGGGAAGATGACTGCATGGTCGCGCGAGAGATCGCGCAGCGCCTCCGCGATGCCGGCAAGCCGGTGCAGCTCGTCCACGTTGGATGGGCGGTGGAGCGTCACGATGACGGAGCGGCCGTCGATGCCTACCTTTTTGCGGAAACCCGAGGCGCGTGCGTTCGGCAACGCGTGGAGCAGCGAGTCGATCATCACGTTGCCCACGAACACGATCTCGCTGTCCGGCTCGCCTTCGGCGCGCAAGGTTTTGTCCGCGTCGCGCGACGGTGTCAGGAGAAGCGACGCCAGCCGGTCGGTCACGATGCGGTTGATTTCTTCCGGCATCGTCCAGTCGCGGCTCCGCAACCCCGCTTCGACGTGCGCGACCCGAAGGCCAAGTTTGACCGCGACGATCGCCGCAGCCATGGTGGAGTTGACGTCGCCGTAGACCACCACCCAATCCGGGCGCTCTCGATCGAGCACCGGCTCGATCCGCTCGATGATTCGAGCCGTTTGCACCGCGTGCGACGCGGACCCGACTCCCAGGTCGACATCGGGCTGCGGAATCCCCAAGTCGCGGAAGAACGCGCCCGACATCGCATCATCGTAGTGTTGCCCGGTGTGGACGACGGTTTGCACCAAACCTGCCCGGGCCGCCGCGCGATGCACCGGAGCAAGCTTCGGGAAATTGGGGCGAGCCCCGACGACGTGCAGGAGCTTCATCTTACGGAGCGCTGGTTGCTCGAGACCCTCGGGCAGCGCGTGTCCCTAAAGTGCATTCCGGTCACAAAAAGATGGTAGTCGATCACAAAACGTGATGTCGGAGAAAGAAAACAATGTGAGCAGTGGAAACCCGATGCTACCATGGATGAGTCATCCAAGCACAAATACGAGTCTGCTGGGTAGCAAACCTCGGGCGAGCGGAAATACCGAGCCCATCAGTACGCAAGAAATCGGTCCGACGGCCAATTTTCTGCTCTTTCCAGTCTCAGTCGGGATTATATGATTAGCCAGGCTGGCTTCTTAGAGGTGCCGTTGCATTGAGTACACCGATGCAAAGCGGCTTCATGATGTTGCGCAAACCGATGCCGGTCGCGCGGTCGATCCACTGGATACCAGCAGGATCGAACGGCGCCGACTCCGCGTCGGGTGCAGATGTGCCGCTATTCATTACGCAGGGCGCCCTGCGCGAAGCAATGCGCCATCTCCGGTCCGATCCCGAGCAGGAGCTCATGGGCTTCCTACTCGGCAACCTCTTCGAGTGTCCTGATACCGGGTCGCGCTACGTGGTCATTACGAGCGCCATGCGGACAGGTCACGTTATCGGAGAAACCGAACCGGTCCAGATCCCGGAAGAAGAATGGCTCGGCATGCAGCTCGAGCTGCGCCGACGGCGTGCCGGGCTGATGGGATGGTACCACAGCGCGCCGTTCGTCGGCAGCTCGCCCGCCCGACTCGACCTCGAAACCCACCGCGAACGCTTCCGCGAACCGTGGCAGTCCGGACTCGTCATCGCCACCACAGGTCCGGAACCAACCGGCGGATTCTTCAGGATGAACCCGGGCGGCGCCTTGAGCGGCCTGCTCATCCCGTTCGACGAAATCGTCGACGACGACGCCCTCCTCCCAGGCGGACGAAAACGCACTCTTATTGATTGGGCGAACTACCGCACCGAACAGCCCGTCGAAGGCGACCGGTCCGAACGTCGCCCCCACATGCCACCCCCACCCCCTCGACGCCAATCGCCGGACACCGTCGATCCGGCGCTGGCCGGCGTCACGGCGCAGCCGACACTGCCAGTCATGCTGCCCGAAGCCGCGCTCTTCGAGGACGACCTGCCACTGCCCCCGATTCCGGAGCCGCGCCGTTTCCGCTTCGGCGCCGTCGCCATGCTTCTGTTAGTCATCGGCGCCGGGGCCGCAGGGCTCTGGTGGTGGAACCACCGAGGGACCATCGAGCCGCCAGCCGGATTGGCGAGCGGGCTCTTCTCGTCGTCTCCATCGACACCCGCACCCGCGCCCAACACCCGCGCCGGCGACAGCGCCGTCTACACGCCGCCGCGCGATACGTCCAGTCTCCCCGCCGGTGGGTCGATGAGCAGCGCACCCCCCGCCATGGTGCCCGCCAACAGCACGGCGGTGTCGACTCCCACGGTGCGGCCGCCGACGAGCGGCGGAACGGCGAATGCGATGACCACCGCTCCGCCCGCATCGCAGACGGCACCCTCGGTGACCGCCGCGGCGCCGCCGGCAGCCACGCCCGCGCCTAACGCAATCGCGCCGTCGTCAGATCCGCGAATGCAGAAGTTCGACGCGCTCGCCGATTCGCTCGAGCAGGCCATCCGGAACTTCCAGGATCGCGCCGCCGACTTCACCACCAAGCGCCTCACTTGCCGCGGACTCGGCGTCGGCTACGAGGGAGCCGACGATGCATACATCGCACTCGCCGGCGCGTATCGCACCGTGCACACCAGCATCGACAGCGCGCGCGAAGCCCGGTTCCGCAAACTGTCATCGCAGATCGGCGACGTGAACAACACGTTCGACGCCTCCAAATGCCCGCGGCCCTGAAATGCGTCTCTTCTCGGATGACGACGACGACCTGCCCGACGATCTCGACGACGAGTTTCCGTTAGGCGACGGGACGGTCGACACCGAGGCGATGGTGGTGTGTCCCTATTGCGGCGAAGCCGTGGACATCGCGATCGATCCCGGCGGCGGCATGGACCAACGCTACGAGGAAGACTGCGAAGTCTGCTGCCAGCCGTGGCAGGTGCACGTCACGTACGGCCGCGATGGGCAGGCCGCCGTGACAGTCACAGCCCTGGACTAAAGGCGGACAAAAAAGGCTACAGGCGGACAAGGCCGGACACGACGGACAAAGCCGGACTTAAGACGGACGGTCCGGCCTTGTCCGTGGTGTCAGGCTTTGTCCGCCTGTAATGTGGACCATCCAGCCGAACAGATGCGGGAAGAACGTTCCGCCAGCGGCATCACAGGCGGCACGCGTGGCGATCGTTCCCTTGGGACCGAACAGCGGTTTGCCGTTTTGTTTTGCCTGCCATTCGCCCGGCTCGCCGCGCGGCGGAATGCAGAGATTCGTGTGCAGGTGCCACGGATAGATGCTCAGCGGAACGCGCGCGTTGAGGTCATCGAGCGACGATCGGTACGGCGCCGTGTACATCGCGCCGACGAGCGCGTAGCCGGTCGCCGTTTTCTTGTAGAGCAATGACGTTGGGCGTGCGGGGTCGAAGGCGAACGCCGCCTTGATGCCGTTGCCGCGCTTGGTGAAGTGATAGACGTCCTGCGGTACGTTGGGCAGGAACGGTTTGTAGCCATCGGCCAGTGCGACGTTCACGTCGCGGTACTTGGCGATGGCTCCGCGCAGCGTCGTCACGATGTGCGCGGCGCGCGCGGAATCGCCGGGCGCCGGCGGCCGCGAGGGGGTCATGGTCATGTGAAGCGACATGCCGGTCATCGCACTGCTCATCGCGGCGGTGACGCCGGCTTCGGCGCGCGACGAGCTGTCGTCGGCCATGGACATGCCGCGCATATCGGGCATCGCGCGGTTGGCGGCGCGGCTGGTGTCGCCGGCCTGCGCGCGGCTGCATGCAACCGCCGAACAGATCAGGGCGAGAGTGAGAAGTGGTGTTCGCATGTGTGATGAGACGCCTGTTCGTCGGCAGTTGTTAAGGCGAACTAAAGGCGGACAAAACCTGATACGACGGACAAAGCCGGACTCTCCGTCTTCGGTCCGGCTTTGTCCGTCGTGTCCGGCCCTGTCCGCCTGTAGCCTTTAAGTCCGGCTCTGTCCGTTCGTGTCCGGCCTTGTCCGCCTGAAACACGACGTTATTCATCGTGCGTCATGATTCCCTCCAAGCCGCGGTTCGTTCTCGCGCTCGTCACGCTCGGCGTGATCAGCTATCTGTCGATTGCGCCGCCGAAACCGCTGCCGCGATTGGCGCCGTTCTTCGATCCCGTGCGCGGAGTGTGGGCCGTGGCGCGGGATGCGGTGCTTCCCAAAACCGCTGACGCGATCGTGCCGGGACTCGCGGCACGGGTGCGGGTGTTCTACGATCTGCGCGGGGTGCCGCACATCTTTGCGTCGACGGAGCGGGACGCATATCGGGCGCTGGGGTACGTGACGGCGCGCGACCGTCTGTTCCAGCTCGAGCTGCAGACGCGCGCGGCGGCCGGGACGCTGACGGAGCTCGTCGGTCCGGTTGCGTTAGGCGCGGACCGGGAGACGCGCGCGTTGGGCTTGCCGCGCGCGGTGGAGCGGCAGCTGCTGGCGATGGACACGACGAGCGCCGCGTGGCGCGCCGTGGAGGCCTACGGCGACGGCATCAATGCGTACATCGACGGCATGCGCGCGGCCGATCTGCCGCTCGAATACCGGCTGCTCGACGCGCGGCCCGCCCGCTGGAAGGCGGTGAACACGCTGTACTTGCTGGCGCGGATGGGGCTCACGCTGGCGTACGATCCGGAAGAGATGCGGCGTCTGCGCGCGGCGGCGCTAGTGGGCGACCGCGCGGCCGATGCGCTGTTCTCGGCGCGCGCCGCGATCCAGGAGCCCATCGTGCCCAACGGACAGACGGCGACGCGCATCGACTCGACGCCGCTGCCTCCTCCGGGCGCGCCCGATACCGCGGCGGGCGCGCTGGCGCTTGCGTTAGGCGGGGCGATGCGCGCGGCGGCCGGCGCCGCGCACGACGGCTCGGGCGACGTGAGCGTCGGCAGCAACAACTGGGCGGTGTCGCCCTCGCGCACGCGCGACAAATTCGCGCTCCTCGCCGGCGATCCGCATCTCGATCTCTCGCTGCCGTCGATCTGGTACGTGGCGCATCTCTCGGTGCCGGCCTCGCTCGATGTATACGGCGTGACGCTGCCCGGCGCTCCATCGGTGATCATCGGCTTCAACCGCGATGTGGCGTGGACGTTCACCAACACGGGCGCGGACGTGATGGACTTCTACGCCGAGTCGGTGGATGTGGCGCAGCACCCGACGAAGTACTTGTTGGACGGGACATGGCGGCCGCTCGAGAAGCGAGTCGAACGATATCGCGACGGCGATGGGCGTGTCCTGGCCACCGACACGGTGTTGTACACACATCGCGGTCCCATGCAGCGCGCGGGCGGCCGCTGGCTCTCCATGCGGTGGACCGTGCTCGAACGGCCGATGGTGATTGCGCCGTTCATGCAGATCGCGCACGCTCGAACCGTGGATGCATGGTTGAGCGACATGGATTCGTATTCGTGGCCGGCGCAGAACATGCTTGTGGCCGACCGCGCGGGAACGATTGCGATTCGATCGACGGGCACGTTCCCGATCCGGCCGGGCGATGGCCGCGGCGACATCGTGCGCGACGGCACATCGTCGGCCAGCGATTGGACGGGTGTGTGGCCGGTGTCGCGTTATCCGTTCGCGCGCAATCCTGCGCAGGGGTATCTCGCGTCGGCGAATCAGCAACCGACCGATCCGCGCATGGATTCGACGTACCTGGGCGCCGACTGGCCGGATCCGTGGCGGGCGATGCGGATCAACGCGCTATTGCGCGCCGATTCGCAGGCGACGGTGGAAGACATGCGCAACGACCAGACGGACCCCGGCAGTGCGCGCGCGGATCTGTTCGTGCCGGCGTTCGAGGCGGCGGCCCGCGCGGTGGCGTCCCGGGCGCCTAACGATTCGACGCTGCAGCGCGCGGACAGTCTGTTAGGCGAATGGAACCGCACCTACACCGAGGACAACGACCGGGCGGTGTTGTTCGAGATGGCGATGCGCGAATTGGCGCGCCGGCTGTGGGACGAGCTGATCCCGCCCGGCGATTCGACGCCGGCGGCGCGTCCGCCGGAAAGCGTGATCGCGGCGCTGCTCCAGCAGCCGAAGAGCCCGTGGTGGGATGACCGGCGCACCACGGGGACCATCGAGACGCGCGACGACATTCTGGCGGCGAGCCTGCGGGTTGCGTTAGGCGACGCCGAGCGCCGCTACGGCCCCCCGGGCAACGACGACTGGCGATGGAGCCGCGTGCAGCACGCGAACATCTACCATCTGCTCGAGCTGCCGTCCCTCTCGCGGTTGAACATCGAGGTGCAGGGCGGTCCGGGCACGCTCGCTCCGTCGAGCGGCCAGGGACGCGCGGGCCCGAGCTGGCGCATGGTCGTCGAGATGGGACCCGACGTGCACGGGTGGGGAACGCTGCCCGGCGGCGAGTCGGGCAATCCCGCAAGCTCCCGCTACGACAACATGCTGCGCTCCTGGCGGACGGGGACGCTGGACGCGCTCTATTTCCCGCCGGACTCGATGGTGCTGTCGCAGCCGCCGGTGAGTCCGTCGCTCACATTGTCGCCGGCCGGACACCGATGAGAGCGACGATCCGATTCGTGTGGACGGCGCTGGTCTTCGCGCTCGCGACGTGGCTTGCACCGTGGCCCGCGGTCGCGGCCGTGAGTGCGCTGCTGCTTCTCCTCATGCCGCGCGCGTTCAGCCCGGTGATGCTCGCCTCTGCGGCCGCCGCGGCATGGGCCGGGATCCTCGGCTGGACGTGGCTGTACGCTCCGTTAGGCACCCTGGCCGCCGAGGTCGGCGGCATCTTTCACGTGCCCGGCGGCGTGCTCATGGCGCTCAGCGTCGCCATCGCCTTCGGCCTCGCGTGGGGCGGCGCCGAGGTGGCGCTCGTCGTGCGCGCGCGGGATGCCCGCCGGCAAACGACCGCTGGCCCTCGAAAAGCACCAGCACCAACAGCGTTAGGCCGTTAGGACCGAACCGCTTCTTCGTCTTCCGGCACAGGCTCGCCCTGCGCCGGGAAGTATGCGTTGCGCACGTACTGTTGGACCATGCGCTGCGTGTTGAAGAACGAGCCGTTGAGCGCGATCGCGTGGCGCATCACGTCGATGTAGCCGAGCGGCAGGCCATAGAAGAGCGGGAGAATGACTTGCTCGAGCTTGACGTAAAGGTCATTCGATTCGCGCGTCTCGTCGGGCTCGGGTTCGGCGGATCCGCCGATCGACCATCCCGTGACGCCTTCGATGTGTCCCTCGAACCACCATCCATCGAGCACGCTCAGCGATGGAACGCCGTTGAGCGCGGCCTTCATACCGCTGGTGCCCGAGGCTTCGAGCGGTTTGCGCGGGTTGTTGAGCCAGAGGTCGACGCCCGAGGTAAGCTTGCACGCAAGATCGATGTCGTAGTTCTCGAGGTAGACGACCTTGATCGTGCCTTCGAGTTGGTGCGCGGCCTCGAAGATGTGCCGGATG